>NZ_CAJPGZ010000027.1:0-90269 GCF_905339865.1 Burkholderia sp. BCC1993
GGCGCAGAAAATGTGTGCGCAATGGCGAAGTGCAACGTGGCTGGAGCTGGGGCGCCGATGGCGTTAATCCATGTACCCACGGTTCTCGAACAACCCACCACTTTGCCCGCCGAGATCTACTCGGTACATCCTTCTCCAGATCACGCCAATCCACCATCAGTCAGCACCAGTCAATGTCGAGGCGCATGACGATGACGTCATAATGACCGGCGATGTATGACGTTGATTCGCAATTGTCGATAAATGCCGCCTTGCGGCGCAATCCCCCGCTTGATCCACCCGTCCCTCGATGTGTCGCGTCGACCTGATCGTGTGCACCATTCGGCGAACGCGGCACGATATCGTCATAAAAATCTATGCGCATAAAGTCCATTCGCGCGACATGCCCGACAGAGCGGGCAACCAATCCTTCAGGGTAATATCGCCACTCGTCCCGATTCCCGGCGTCGTCTGTACCTGCCGGAACTCGGCATTCTTCGCATTGCGTCTCCTGTACCGTTCATGACTGACAGCCCTGCCCAAGGTGGTCGGACGACCGACTTCTTGCCGTACCTCGTCGCCGCAACGTTCTTCATGGAGTATCTCGACACGACCGTGATCGCGACCGCGTTGCCGCAGATGGCGCGCTCGTTCGGCGTCGGGCCGAACGCCTTGAGCCTCGGGATGACAGCCTACATGCTGGCGCTCGCGGTGTTCATCCCGATCAGCGGCTGGATCGCGGATCGCTATGGCTCGCGTACGGTGTTCGCCACGGCCATCTTCGTCTTTACCGGTGCGTCGGTGCTGTGCGGGCTGTCCGAAGGCGTGGTGACGTTCACGGCCGCGCGACTGCTGCAGGGTGTCGGCGGGGCGATGATGGTGCCGGTCGGACGGATGATCGTCGTGCGCAGCACCGAGAAGGCCAGGCTGATGCGTGCGATCGCGACGATTACGTGGCCGGGCATCGTCGCGCCGGTCGTCGGGCCGCCGATCGGTGGCTTCATCACGACCTACGCGTCATGGCGATGGATCTTCCTGTTGAATGTCCCGTTCGGCATCGCTGCGCTCGTCTGTACCTGGCTGATCGTCCGGAACACACGGGCCGATGAGCAACGGCCGCTTGACTGGGTCGGGTTCGTGCTGGCCGGCGGAGCGTTGACCTGTCTGCTGATCGGTACCGAAGCGGCCGGCCAGCAGGACGTCGACTTCACGCGCGCGGGCATTCTGGTGGGGGCGAGCGTGCTGTTCGGCATCGCCGCGTGGATGCACGCGCAACGCTGCGCGCACCCGCTGCTCGATTTCACGACGCTGAAGGTGCCGACGTTCTCGGTGACGGTGATCACCGGCTCGATCACGCGAATGGCGATCAACGCCGTGCCATATCTGCTGCCGCTGCTGTTCCAGATCGGCTTCGGGCTGTCGCCGTTCCAGTCCGGCCTGCTGCTGCTCGCGAGCGCGCTCGGCAATCTCGGGATGAAGGCGGGAACGTCGTGGATTCTCGACCGCTTCGGTTTCCGGCGCGTTGCGCTCGTCGACGTGACGATCGTCGGCATCTTCACGATCGCGTGCGGCTGGCTGACCGCGTCGACGCCGCTGGCGATCACGCTGTTCGTCGTATTCGTCTACGGGCTCACGCGGTCGATGCAGTTCACGACGCTCGCGACGCTGGCGTATGCGGATATCCCGGCCCGGCAGACGAGCGCGGCCAGCACGCTGTGGAGCGCTGCGCAGCAGATGACGATCGGGATGGGGATCGCATTCGGTGCGTTGTCGCTGCGGCTCGCGGCGTTGGTACGTGGCGACGCAGTCGGCATGCACTACGTACTCGACGATTTTCGCTGGGCGTTCGTTGCGGCGGGCGTGCTCGCGCTGCTGACGTTGCCGGGCTATGCGCGGCTGGCTTCCGATGCTGGCGATCGCCTGCGGGCAAATGTGGCCCGAGGGTAGGCCGGATCTCGCGTTGTCTTGGCGTCGTGACAGGTGAGGGCGGCGGCTTTTCGTCGCTCACCTGAAACATCGATCGGTCAAGGCGACGATGGTCCGACGGGCGGCACACCCGTTATCCGTTACCGCGGGCGATGAGCGGACCGTACGGCGACGCCAGGGTACAACGAGCCTCGAGCAACGACGTGCGGTGCCGGTTGCACGCCCCCGTCCGCGTGCGAATGGCACGACAGCGCCATGTTCGCTCCGCGGGCCGTCACTGTGCGTCATGGAAGATGATGCCGACCGTGTGGCGGTGGCCGCTTCGAATTCTGCTCACACCATGGCGCAAGTTGACGCGGTAGACGCCGCGCGTTCCCTGCACGGGCCTGCCGTGCACGGCGAAGATCACCGCGTCGCCTTGCATGAGCGGCACCACTTCCGCGCGTGACTGCATGCGTGGCCGCTGTTCCGTCAGCACGAACTCGCCGCCCGTGAAATCCCGTCCAGGTGCCGACAACAGGATCGCGACCTGGAGCGGAAAGACATGCTCGCCATACAGGTCTTGATGGAGACAGTTGTAGTCGTCAGGCCCGTATTGCAGGATCAGCGGCGTCGGGCGTGTCTGTCCTGCCGCGTGGCAGCGATCGAGGAAGGTCCGGTGCTCTTTCGGATAGCGGACGTCGATCCCGAGTGCCTGGTTCCAGCGATTCGTGATTGGCGCGAGACGCGGATAGAGCGTCGCGCGCAACTCGGCGACGACCGCAGGCAGCGGGTACGCGAAGTATTTGTATTCGCCGCGCCCGAACCCGTGCCGTGCCATCACGACGCGTGAACGGTAGAGCGCATCCCGCGCATAGAGCGAGGCGAGCGCATCGCACTCGCTTGTGGAGATCAGGCCTGGTACCCGCGCACATCCGTAGCGATCGAGCTCGACATCGACGGTCGGCCAGTCGATTGCGTCGACGCGTTGCGCGATGTCCGGCGATTCGACGGCAGGTTGCAGATCGGCGATATTCACGGGCATCCCTCGGTTCGTCAGCAGTGTGGCGCCGTACGGTCGCGCGAAATACTCGCCAGCGTCGCGTGCACGGTTGAAGCCACGATGAAAGTCGATGAACCCAGTCTAGCGGCGTCCGCGTGCCGGCGCGCTCCAGATCTTGCGCTTCAATTCGGAAGGGGGAGGGAAAGGTTGGGAACGCGGCACGGACACATTGGATGCCGCGATGTGTCGGAGCGGAGAAGCGGAGAAGCGGAGAAGCGGAGAAGCGGAGAAGCGACTGAGGAACCTTCCACGGCAGGCGGCCGGTTTTCACCGGCCACCTGCCGTTTCCCCGATCAAGCCACCGACCGGAACAACCAGTAGAGCCCGCCAGCCAGTACGATCGACGCGGGCAGCGTCAGCACCCACGCGAGCACGAGGCTGCGCACCGTGCTCCACTGCAATCCGGATCCGTTCGCCGCCATCGTGCCCGCGACACCCGACGACAGCACGTGCGTCGTCGACACGGGCAGCCCGTACACGTCGGCGGCGCCGATCGTCAGCATCGCGACGAGTTCGGCCGACGCGCCCTGCCCATACGTCAAATGCTCCTTGCCGATTTTCTCGCCGACGGTCACGACGATCCGTTTCCAGCCGACCATCGTGCCGAGGCCCAGTGCGATCGCGACAGCCACCTTCACCCAAGTCGGAATGAACTTGGTCGCGTGGTCGAGCTGCTTGCGATAGTTGTCGATCGCGAGCTTGTCGTCGGCGGCGAACGCGGGCTGCCCCGACTTCTCGATCAGGCGAATGGCTTCGGACACCAGATACATCGTGTTGCGCACGTTATCGACGTCGCGTTGCGGCACCGCCGCCATCGACCCCGACGCGCCGACCGCGTTCGCGAGCGACGCGGACAGCTGCTGCACGGCCGGCAGCACGGCGGGCGTCAGTTCACGATGCTGCACGTAGTGTTCGACGTCGGCACGCGGGTTCGCGGACGGCGCGACGCCGTTCGTGTACTTCCCGAACGTCGCGGCAGCCTGGTTCGCGACGGCGACGAAGGTCTGCGTTTCGGCCGGCGTGACGGCCTTGTTCAGCGCATACGCGGTCGGCACCGTGCCGATCAGGATCAGCATGATGAGGCCCATCCCTTTCTGCCCGTCGTTCGACCCGTGCGCGAACGACACGCCCGTGCAGGTCAGGATCAGCAGGCAGCGAATCCAGAACGGCGGCGGCTGATCCTTCGGCGGCTCCTTGTACAACTCCGGAATCCGCACGAGCGCCTTCAGCACGAGCAGCAGCAGTGCCGCGCACAGGAAGCCGACGATCGGCGAGAACAGCAGCGACTTGCCGACGCCGAGCGCCTGGCCCCAGTCGACACCGCTCGTGCCTGACGGCCCGTGCATCAGCTGGTTCATCAGACCGACACCGATGATCGACCCGATCAGCGTATGCGAGCTCGACGACGGCAATCCGAAATACCAGGTCGCGAGGTTCCACACGATCGCGGCGATCAGCAGCGCGAACACCATCGCGAAGCCTGCGCCGCTGCCGACCTGCAGGATCAGCTCGACCGGCAGCAACTGCAGGATGCCGAACGCGACGGCGCCGCTCGAGACCATCACGCCGAGGAAGTTCCACATGCCGGACCAGATCACCGCGACGTTCGGCGTCAGCGAGTGCGTATAGATCACGGTGGCGACCGCGTTTGCAGTGTCGTGGAAGCCGTTGACGAATTCGAAGCCGAGCGCGATCAGCAGCGCGGCGCCGAGCATCAGGTACGGAAACAGCGAGCCTTCGCGGACCGGCGACAGATCGGCGATCAGGTGCGTGGCGATATAGAGGGCGCCGAACGCGAGCACCAGCAGAAAGACGGCATAGCCGACCTGCCTGGTGCGTTCGACGGAACCCGAATTGTTCGGTGCGGACGAAGCAGGTTGATTCATGACGGCATCTCGTAAGGGAACCGCGTCTGATCCTAGCTTTCGCTACCAGTCAGTTTGATGACAGTCGGGACCTCGAATCATCGTCTTACAGATGTGTAAGGGAGGGTGCCGTTACGTCGAATTGCGACATGTCGTGCCGGCTCGCGTCGTCATCCATATCGTGAACACGGGCCCGCGCACCGGCATGCGGGCCGCGGGAAGCGCGCACGGCGCGAGCGCGGCTAGCGCAGCATGCGCGGCGCGCTCCATGTCGATTCACGCGCCAGCGCGACGAATGCGGCCAGATAGTCGATTGACGCATCCGCCTCGCGGATGCCGAGGAAGATCTGTTTCGCGATCCCTTTCTTGCCGAGCTTGACCGGCACGACCGGCATCCGGTCCGCGTATTCATCTGCAAGCCATCTTGGCAGCGCGGCCACGCCGCGCCCGCTCGCCACCATCTGCAGCATGATGTCGGTCGTTTCGATCGACTTGTGACGCCGCGGCACGATGCCGGCCGGCGTCAGGAACTGGTTGTAGATGTCGAGCCGGTCGGTCTCGACCGGGTAGGTAATCAGGATCTCGTCGGTCAGCTGCTCGGGCGTCACGTAGTCGGCGTTCGCGAAACGGTGCGCATCCGCGACCACCAGCACCTGTTCGTAATCGAACACGGGATCGAAGCGCAGGCCCGGCTTGTTCAGCGGGTCGGGCGTCACGAGCACGTCGATGTCATGGCCGAACAGCGCACCGATGCCGCCGAACTGGAAGCGCTGCTTCACGTCGACGTCGACGTCCGGCCAGCGCGACAGGTACGGCGACACGACCTTCAGCAGCCACTGGTAGCACGGATGGCATTCCATCCCGATGCGCAGCGTGCCGCGCTCGCCCTTCGCGTACTGCTTCATGCGCTCCTCGGCGAGCTCGAACTGCGGCAGCAGCCGGTTCGCCAGCTTCAGCAGATACTGCCCGCCCTGCGTGAGCCGCAGGCCGCGTCCTTCCCGGTCCCAGATCGGCGTGCCGAGTTGCTGCTCGATTTTCCGGACGGTATGGCTGAGCGCCGATTGCGTGAGATGCAGCGCGTTGGCGGCCGCCGTCAACGAGCCCTGGCGCTCGACTTCGCGGATCACGACGAGATGGAATCGTTCCAGCATGGATATCGCTTGCCCAACAGATACATGAACAGATTTAATGGATGAATGAAATAATGCCATTTTATTTCATGGGATGAAATCCCTATGATGGCTGCCGGATCGACTATTTCTTCAGGACGGCAGCTTCATGGTTACGACCCACAACCTCGGTTTTCCGCGCATCGGCGCGAAGCGCGAACTCAAGTTCGGTCTCGAACGCTACTGGAAGGGCGAGTCGTCGCGCGACGCGCTGAAGGCACTCGGCGCCGAACTCCGCCAGCGCCACTGGAACGACCAGCGCGACCTCGATCTCGTGCCGATCGGCGATTTCGCGTTCTACGACCAGGTGCTCGACATGAGCTTCACGCTCGGCAACTTGCCGAAACGCGTGCAGGACTTCCATGGCGATGCGCTCGACAACTATTTCCGCGTCGCGCGCGGCCGCTCGGCGCAGTCGGCGGACGCACACGCGGCATGCTGCGGCGGAGTCGCGGCCGGTGAAATGACGAAGTGGTTCGACACGAACTATCACTACATCGTCCCGGAATTCCATGCGGATACGAACTTCTCGCTCGATCCGTCGCGCCTGCTCCAGCAACTGGCGGAAGCGCAGGCGCAGGGCGTCGCCGCGAAGCCGGTGATCCTCGGCCCCGTCACGTATCTGTGGCTCGGCAAGGCGAAGGACGATTCCGATCGCCTCGCGCTGCTGCCGAAGCTGCTGCCGGTATATGGCGCGCTGCTCGACACGCTGACCGCGCAAGGCGTCGAATGGGTGCAGATCGACGAGCCGATCCTCGTGACCGAGCTCGACGCCGCGTGGCGCCAGGCGCTGCGCACGGCATACGATGCGCTCGAGACGCGCCGCATCAAGCTGCTGCTCGCGACGTATTTCGGCCAGCTGCAGGACAACCTGGCGCTCGCGGCCTCGCTGCCGGTCGACGGCCTGCATGTCGACGCGATCAACGCCCGCGACGAAATCGACGCACTCGTGCGCGAACTGCCGGCCGGGCGCGTGCTGTCGGTCGGCGCGATCAACGGACGCAACATCTGGAAGACGGACCTGAACGCGGCGCTCGACTGGCTCGAGCCGCTCGCGAAGCAACTGGGCGATCGCCTGTGGCTCGCACCGTCGTGCTCGCTGCTGCACGTGCCGGTCGATCTCGCGAGCGAGCAGACGCTCGACGCGGAGATCCGCTCGTGGCTCGCATTCGCGCTGCAGAAGCTCGACGAACTGAAGGTGCTCGCGACCGCGCTGAACGAAGGCCGCGACGAGGTGGCCGACGCGCTCGCTGCGAACGCGGCCGCGATCGGCTCGCGCCGCCGCTCGCCGCGCGTGAACAACCCGGCGGTGAAGGCCGCGATCGCGCGCATCGACGCGCAGCTCGGCAACCGTGCGAGCCCGTACCCGCAGCGTGCGCCGAAGCAGTCGGCGCGCCTGAACCTGCCGGCCTTCCCGACGACGACGATCGGCTCGTTCCCGCAGACTGCCGAGATCCGCCAGGCGCGCAGCCGGTTCAAGGCCGGCGCGCTGGATGAAGCCGGCTACCGCGCGGCGATGCAAGCGGAAATCGCGCGCAGCGTGCGCGAACAGGAATCGCTCGAGCTCGACGTGCTCGTGCACGGCGAAGCCGAACGCAACGACATGGTCGAATACTTCGGCGAGCAGCTCGACGGCTACGCATTCAGCCAGTTCGGCTGGGTGCAGTCGTACGGTTCGCGCTGCGTGAAGCCGCCGATCCTGTTCGGCGACATCAGCCGCCCGAAGGCGATGACGGTCGAATGGATCGCGTACGCGCAGTCGCTGACGAACAAGCCGATGAAGGGCATGCTGACCGGCCCGGTGACGATCCTGAACTGGTCGTTCGTGCGCGACGACCAGCCGCGTTCGGTGTCGTGCCATCAGCTTGCGCTCGCGATCCGCGACGAAGTGCTCGATCTCGAGCAGGCCGGCGTGCGCGTGATCCAGATCGACGAGGCCGCGCTGCGCGAAGGGCTGCCGCTGCGTCGCGCGCAATGGGGCGCGTACCTGAAGTGGGCGGTCGAGTCGTTCCGCATCACCGCGAACGGTGTGCGGGACGATACGCAGATTCATACGCACATGTGCTATTCGGAGTTCAACGACATCATCGCGTCGATCGCCGACATGGATGCGGACGTGATCACGATCGAGACGTCGCGCTCGGACATGGAACTGCTCGATGCGTTCGACAGCTTCAGGTATCCGAACGAGATCGGGCCGGGCGTGTACGACATCCATTCGCCGAACATCCCGACGCAGGATCACATCGTCGGCCTGATGAAGAAGGCGGCCGAGCGGATTCCGGCGGAGCGCCTGTGGGTGAACCCGGACTGCGGGCTGAAGACGCGTCAGTGGGCGGAAGTGATTCCGGCGCTGACGAATATGGTCGCCGCGGCGAAGACGCTGCGCAGCCAGGTGCAATGACGCGCGAACGCTGCGCGCCGGCCGTCCCGATCGACGATCGGGCGGCAAACAAGCGGCCCGCATGGGCGGGTCGTTTGTCGCAATGAATGTCCGGGGCGAGGCGGGGCGTTGCGGCGTATCGCCCAACGCCCGACGCAAACGGGCAGGCGATGTCGCCTGCCCGTTTGCGTGAAGTTACGCGGTACGCGCACCGCGCGGCAGCGCTTCGTCCGCCCTGCCCGGTGCGCCGGCATCGTCGATGCTGACGCGGCGCGAGATCAGCCACACGCACAGCGACGACAGCACGGCGGCGCTCGTGTACTGGATCGCGAGCGGCCACCATTGCGGCGCGGTGTTCTGCGCGATCAGCGTGGCGACGAGCGGCGTGAGACCGCCGGCGAGCGCGCCGCACACCTGGTACGCGATCGAGATCGCCGTATAGCGGATGCGTGCGATGAAGATGCCGCTGACGAAACCGGCGACCACCGAGTAGTAGCCCGATTCGGCGAGCGTCGCGAGGCCGACGCCGACCGTGATCGACAGCGGCGTGCCGAGGTGCACGAGCGGCAGCATCACGAACGGCACGATCGCGGCCCACGCGCCGGTGATCAGCAGCACGCGCGTCGTGCCGAAGCGCTGCGCGAGGAACGCGGCGGCGAGCTGCACGACGAACTGCAGCACCGCGACGATCGTCATGCAATGCAGCACCATCGACCGGTCGAGCGACAGGAACTGCGTCGCGTAGCTGATCATGAAGATGTTGCTGAAATACACGCCGGCGATGCCGTACACGTTCGCGCCAATCGCGAGCAGCAGCAGCGGCCAGTACTTGAGTGCTTCACGCAGCGGCTTTTGCGCGATGTTGCCGCTCTTCCTGACTTCCTCGAACTCGGGCGACTCGGACACGCTCGCGCGGATCACGAAGCCGACCGCCAGCAACACGGCGCTCGCGAGGAACGGCACGCGCCAGCCCCAGCTCATCATGTCGTCCTTCGACAGCGTGCTGATCGCGCCGAACGCGAGCATCGACAGGATCAGGCCGCTCGCGCTGCCGAGCTGCGCGAACGACGCGAAGAACGTGCGCTTGCCTTCGGGCGCATGCTCGCCGGCGAGCAGCACCGCGCCGCCCCATTCGCCGCCGACGGCGATGCCTTGCAGCACGCGCATCAGCACCAGGAGGATCGGCGCGATCACACCGGCCTGCGCATGGGTCGGCAACAGGCCGATCGCGACCGTCGACACGGCCATCAGCATCAGCGTCGCGAGCAGCGAGCGCTTGCGGCCGAAGCGGTCGCCGAGATAGCCGAACATCACGCCGCCGAGCGGCCGCGCGAAGAAGCCGACCGCGAACGAGCCGAACGACGCGAGCAGGCTGACGAAACGGCTTTCACCGGGGAAGAACAGCGGTCCGAACACGATGGCGGCGGCGGTCGCGTAGCTATAGAAGTCGTACCACTCGATCGTGGTGCCGACGAACGAAGCGAGCGCTGCCCGCTTCGGTTGCTTGACGGATGTCCCCATCTGTTATGTGCTCCTCTGGAATCCTCTGATTTGGAATAGGTCGTGTGCCGGGATCAGTCGCGATAGGCGACGCCGGGCAGCACGCACAGCAGCTCGTAGGCGAGGTTCGCGCCGAGCAGGGCCGTGGTGCCGAACGGGTCGTACGGCGGCGCCACTTCGACGAGATCGCAGCCGACGATGTTCAGCCCCTTCGCGCCGCGGATGATCTCGAGCGCCTGCGGCACCGTGAGGCCCGCGATTTCCGGCGTGCCGGTGCCCGGCGCGTAGGCCGGGTCGATGCCGTCGATGTCGAAGCTGATGTAGACGGGCGTGTCGCCGATGCGCGCGCGCACTTCTTCCATCAGCGGCGCGAGCGACTTGTTCCAGCATTCCTCGGCCTGGACCACGCGGAAGCCCTGCTCGCGGCACCAGTCGAAATCCTCGGCGGCGTAGCCGGTGCCGCGCAGGCCGATCTGCGTGACCTTGTCGCCGAGCAGCAGGCCTTCCTCGACCGCGCGGCGGAACGGCGTGCCGTGCGCGATCTTCTCGCCCATCATCGTGTCGTTCACGTCGGCGTGTGCATCGACGTGGATCAATGCAACCTTGCCGTGCTTGCGGTGGATCGCGCGCAGGATCGGCAGCGCGATCGTATGGTCGCCGCCGAGCGTGATCGGCTTGCAGTCGTGCTCGAGAATCGCGTCGTACGCAGCCTCGATGCGCGCGATCGAATCGTGCAGGTTGTACGGGTTGATCGCGACGTCGCCGATATCGGCAACCTGCAGCGAATCGAACGGCGCTGCGCGTGTGGCCATGTTGTACGGGCGCAGCAGCACGGATTCCGTGCGGATCTGGCGCGGGCCGAAGCGCGCGCCGGTGCGGTTGGAGGTGCCGAGGTCGAACGGCACGCCGACGAAACAGGCGTCGAGGCCTTCGGCGCTCGCCACGTGCGGCAGGCGCATCATCGTCGCGATGCCGCCGCTGCGCGGCATTTCATTGCCGCCGAGCGGCTGGAAATGGGTGTGGTCGTTCATGGGCTTGTCTCTTCCGATGTGGGGTTGCCGTATCATTCGACGCGGCCTGGCACATAGTTTTACGCGTCCGGCCGGAAAGAAGAATGCGAAGATATCGACGTAAACATCGATTTTCATCGATGTATGGAAGGGGAACAAAAGGGGAATAGCGTGCTGGGGAATCTGTCGACCCTCGATCTGCGGTTGATCCGCGTGTTTCTCGCGGTCACGGACGCGGGCGGCGTGTCGGCCGCGCAGGCGATCCTGAACGTCGGCCAGTCGACGATCAGCGCGCAGCTGTCGTCGCTCGAGACACGGCTCGGCTACCGGCTCTGCGAGCGCGGCCGCAGCGGCTTCCGGCTCACGCCGAAAGGCGAGCGGTTCCACGCGATGAGCCGCAAGCTGCTCGCCGCGCTCGACGAATTCGGGATGGCGGCGCGGCACATGGACCGCCAGCTGGTCGGCACGTTGCACATCGGCCTGATCGGCCATACGCCGGTCAGCCAGAACGCACGGATCGCCGAGGCGATCGCCGCGTTCCGCACGCGCGACGAGGCCGTGCGCTTCTCGATCTCGGTGCGCGCGCCGGGCGATCTCGAGGAAAAGCTGCTGAGCAACGAGATCCAGATCGCGGTCGGTTATTTCTGGCACCGCGTGCCGTCGCTGCACTACACGCCGCTGTTCATCGAGCGGCAGGTGGCGTACTGCGGGCGCGGCCATCCGCTGTTCGAACGCGCCGGCGCGCTGACGCCGGCCGACGTCGCGGGATTCGAATGGGCGTGGCGCTCGTATCCGCTGCCGGAGGCGCAGATGTCGACGACGCCCGATCGCGTGACGGCGACAGCCGACAACATGGAGGCCGTCGCGCTGCTGATCCTGTCAGGCCATCACCTCGGCTATCTGCCGCAGCACTTTGCGGCGCCGTATGTCGCGCAGGGGCTGCTTGCGCCGCTCAATCCGGACCAGCTGCACTACGACGTCACGTTCCACATGGTCGTGGCGCGCGACGGGCGCGGCGATCCGCTCGTCGAAGCGTTTCTCGAGGATCTCGAGCGCGCGCATCAATCGCCCGATGTCGTGTGAGGTCGCATGAGGTCGCGCGCGGTCGCCTCAGGCCGGCAACGTGAACGAATGTCACGCCGGAGCGGGTCACTGCCGCATCACGGCACCGGCAACCCCGCATCGTGCTTCACCTCCCGCAACGACAACGCCGATTCGATCGACGTGACGCCCGGCAGCATCCGCAGCGAGTCGCGCAGGAACGTGCCGTAGTCGTCGAGATCGCGCGCGACGACCTGCAGCAGGTAGTCCGCCGTGCCCGCGACGTTGTGGCACGCGAGGATCCGCTCGATGCCGAGCACTTCCCGTTCGAACCGGTCGGCGACCTTGCGGTCGTGCGTCGCGAACCGCACGAGCACGAATGCGACGACGCCGAAGCCGAGCGCCTGGCGCGACAGCTGCGCGCGGTAGCGCTCGATGTAGCCGTCGTTTTCGAGACGCTTCAGGCGCCGTGCGCACGGCGTCTCGGACAGGCCGACGGAATCGGCTAGACGCGCGATCGGCAGGCGGCCGTCGCGCTGCACCGCGGCGAGGATCGCGCGATCGGTTTTGTCGAGCTCGGTCATGTTGGCGGAATCCTTTCCTTGATTCCGTGATTGTGGCGGATTCCACCATGGAACGCCAATCCTGAGCCAAAGATGGCCAATAATCCCTCTCCCTTCAGCGGCAACATATCGTCATTGAAGAACGGGGGCGGACCATGATTTCCACGCATTTGCTGTTGATTTATCTCGCCGCGCTGGCGGCCATCTACGCGGTGCCCGGGCCCGACATGGCGCTCGTGCTGCAGACCAGCATCGGCCGCGGCGTGCGCCCGGGCATGGCGGCGGCGGCCGGCCTGTCGCTGTCGCGCGCCGCGCACGTGACGCTGTCCGCCTGCGGCGTCGCGGCGCTGATCCGCAGTGCGCCGTGGCTGTACGAAGTGATCCGCTACGGCGGCGCGCTTTATCTCGCTTACGTCGCGATCCAGGTGTTCCGCTCGCCGGTGTTCGCGCTCGGCGACGGCGATGCGGCGGCGCCGGGCGAACTGCGGCAGTCGTTCTTCAAGGGGCTGCTGACGAACCTGCTGAATCCGAAGGCACTGCTGTTCTGCTCGGTGCTGCTGCCGCAGTTCGTGCGCCCCGAGGCCGGGCCCGTCGTGTGGCAGATGTTCGAGCTCGGCGCGCTGCTCGTCGCGGCCGGCGTGTGTTTCGACCTCGCATGCGTGTTCGGCGCGTCGCGCATCGCGGCGTGGATGCGCGCGCATCCGCTCGCGCAGACGGTCCAGCGCTGGACGTTTTCCGCGGCGTTGATCGGGTTCGCGCTGCGCCTGTCGATGGATTGAGTCGCTGCATTGCATCACGGCCGCGCGGGTGGACTCGCTGCGCGGCCGCGATGCGCTGCCGAACGCGGGCCGGGCGCCATGCCGGGCTTCGCGCGCATGCCTTGGGGCGGAAGGGCGTGCGCGTAAATCATCTGACTGATCTAAACTCCCTGTAACTTCGCGCTTTCGCGAACCGACTGACCGAACGGAACCGACTTCCGCCGGCTATGTCCGATTTCCTGGCTGTTCCGTGCAACGCGGTACCAAGGAGGGTCTGAACATGGCAAGGCATCTTCACGCCGACCGTGAACCCCGGATCGTCGCCGAGTCGAAGTGTCTCGGCCCGTGCGATCCGGCAGAACGTATCCACGTCACGATCATGTTGCGGCGGCAGGAAGAAGGGCAACTCGACACGTTGGTCCAGCAGCTCGCCACCGGCGACGCACAGGCGAAACCGCTGTCGCGCGAAGCGTTCGCGCAGCGTTTCTCCGCCAATCCCGACGACATCCGCAAGACCGAGGACTTCGCGCGCCGTCACAAGCTCACGGTCGATCGCGTCGATCCGGTCGAAAGCGTCGTCGTGCTGTCCGGCTCGATCCAGCAGTTCGAAGCGGCATTCAGCGTGAAGCTCGAGCGTTTCGAGCATCGTTCGATCGGCCAGTACCGCGGCCGCTCGGGCCCGATCGCGCTGCCGGACGAGCTCGGCGATGCCGTCACGGCCGTGCTCGGCCTCGACAGCCGTCCGCAGGCGCGGCCGCACTTCCGGCTGCGTCCACCGTTCCAGCCCGCGCGCGGCGCGCCCGCCGTCACGTTCACGCCGATCCAGCTCGCATCGCTGTACGGCTTTCCGGCCGGCGACGGTGCCGGACAATGCATCGCGATCGTCGAACTCGGCGGCGGCTATCGCGCGGCCGATATCCAGCAGTATTTCCACGGGCTCGGCATCAAGACGCCGCCGACGCTCGTCGACGTGAACGTCGGCACCGGCCGCAATGCGCCGACCGGCGAGGCGAACGGTCCGGACGGCGAAGTCGCGCTCGACATCGAGATCGCCGGTGCGATCGCGCCCGCCGCGAAGCTCGCCGTCTATTTCGCGCCGAACAGCGACGCGGGCTTCGTCCAGGCCGTCAACGCGGCCGTCACCGACAAGACCAACCGGCCGTCGGTGATCTCGATCAGCTGGGGCGGGCCGGAAGCGATCTGGCAGGCGCAGTCGGCGCATGCGTTCAACCGCGTGCTGCAGGCGGCCGCCGCGCAGGGGATCACGGTGTGCGCGGCATCGGGCGATAGCGGCTCGGGCGACGGGCTGCAGGACGGCACGGATCACGTCGACTTCCCGGCGTCGAGTCCGTACGTGCTCGGCTGCGGCGGCACGCAGCTCGATGCGCTGCCGGGGCAGGGTATTCGCAGCGAAGTCGCGTGGAACGACGAGGCGGCCGGCGGCGGCGCGGGTGGCGGTGGTGTCAGCACGCTGTTCGACCTGCCGGCGTGGCAGAAGGGATTGACCGTCACGCGCGCCGACGGCAGCACCACGCCGCTCGCGAAGCGCGGCGTGCCGGACGTCGCCGCCGATGCATCGCCGCAGACGGGCTACGAGGTGTCGGTCGCCGGTACGGCCGCGGTGATGGGCGGCACGAGCGCGGTCGCGCCGTTGTGGGCCGCGCTGATCGCACGGATCAATGCGGCGGCGAGTGCGGCGGCCAGTGCGGCGGCGAGTGCATCGTCCGGCTGGATCAACCCGGCGCTGTACAAGAATCCCGGCGCGTTGCGCGACATCACGAAAGGCTCGAACGGCACGTATGCCGCCGCGTCCGGCTGGGACGCGTGCACGGGCCTCGGCAGCCCCGACGGCGCGAAACTCGCGGCGATCCTCGCGCGCAAGCCGTCGAGCTGACGCGCCGGCGCCGGCCTTTCCACGCGACGCGGGTTTCCTGCCCGCGTCTTTTTTCACCTCCAGGAGCAGCACGATGGGCATCGATTCCGCATCTTCCGGCGGCGTGTATCCGCTGCATCACGGCGACCACAATTCGCATGGCGTGCCGCCGACCATCAGTCCGGTCGCGCTGAGCCACGGCCGCGACCAGCCGTTCTTCGATCCGGTCGCGTACGGCAACGGTCCCGACGACTCGGTGACCGACACGACCGAAGCGGCCGCGATCACGCATCACACGATCCTGATCGACGGCAAGCGTATCGCGTACACGGCGACGGCCGGCCACCTCGTGACGGTCGACCCGAGCAGCTCGCAGCCGGCCGCGAAGCTCTTCTACGTCGCGTTCACGGCCGACGGCGCGAAGGAGGAAACGCGGCCCGTCACGTTCTTCTACAACGGCGGGCCCGGGTCGTCGTCGGTGTTCGTGCTGCTCGGCTCGTTCGCGCCGAAGCGCATCAGGACGTCGATGCCGGGGTTCACGCCGCCCGCGCCGTATCAGATGGAAGACAATCCGGACAGCATGATCGACCACAGCGACCTGGTGTTCATCAACCCGGTCGGCACCGGTTATTCGGCGGCCGTCGCGCCGAACAAGAACCGCAATTTCTGGGGCGTCGACCAGGATGCGGATTCGCTGAAGCAGTTCATCAAGCGCTACCTGACGAAGAACAACCGCTGGAATTCGCCGAAGTACCTGTTCGGCGAGTCGTACGGCACCGCGCGCAGCTGCGTGCTCGCGTACAAGCTGCACGAGGACGGCGTCGACCTGAACGGCGTCACGCTGCAGTCGTCGATCCTCGACTACCGGCAGGCCGGCAACCCGGTCGGCGCGCTGCCGACCGCGGCGGCCGACGCGTGGTATCACAAGAAGCTCGGCGTCGCGCCCGCGCCGACCGATCTCGGCGCGTTCGTCGAGGAAGTCGCGCAATTCGCGCGTACCGACTACCTGAAGGCGCTGCGCTCGGTTCCGCATGCGGAACCGGCCGCCGTGCAGAAGCTGTCGCGATACACGGGTATCGATACGGCGACGCTACAGTCGTGGAGCCTCGACATCGCGGGCTACGACACGCGCGGCAATTCGCTGTTCCTGACGACGCTGCTGCACGCGCAGGGGCTCGCGCTCGGGTCGTACGACGGCCGCGTGACCGGGATCTCGTCGGGCATCGCCGGCAAGATCGACCCGAACTCGGGCGGCAACGATCCGACGATGACGGCCGTGACGGGCGTCTACACGGCGATGTGGAACAGCTACCTGAACGAGCAGCTGAAGTTCACGTCGAATTCCGCGTTCACGGACCTGAACGACCAGGCGTTCCGGAACTGGGACTTCAGCCACATCGACCCGACCGGCGCGCAGCAGGGCATCGATGCGCAGGGGAACCTGATCCTCTACACGGCGGGCGATCTCGCCGCGGTGATGGCGCTGAACGTCGACCTGAAGGTGCTGTCGGCGAACGGCCTCTACGATTTCGTCACGCCGTTCTACCAGACCGTGATCGACCTGCAGCAGATGCCGCTCGAGGATCAGAAGGTGCGGCAGAACCTGTCCGCGCGTTTCTATCCGTCCGGGCACATGGTGTATCTCGACGGCGGTTCGCGCACCGCGCTCAAGCGCGATCTCGCGACGATGTACGACGCGACGGTCAGCGATACGGGCGCGCGGCTGCGGATTCGCGCGCTGCAGGCGAAGAAGGCGGGCGGGCACGCGTAGCGCTGCCCGTCGCGCAGGCGCCGCGCGTAACCGCCAGGGTTCGCGCGGCGCGGTGTTGCGGCTGAACGAGCCGGCTTACGCGGCCGGCCAGTCGAACGGCGTGTACGGCAGCGCGCGCTTGTGGCGCGAACCGTCGTAGAAGCGCAGCACCGTTTCGTACACGTTGTCGGCGACGGGTTTGCCTTCGAGGAAATCGTCGATTTCGTCGTAGGTGACGCCGTAGGCGTGCTCGTCGGGGCGCAGCGGACGCAGTTCCTCGAGGTCGGCCGTCGGCACCTTCATCACGATCAGTTCATCGCCGCCGAGCGCGCGGGCGACCGCACGCACGCGGCGCTTGCTCAGGCCGGCGAGCGGCAGCACGTCCGCGCCGCCGTCGCCGAATTTCGTGAAGAAGCCCATCAGCGATTCGGCCGCGTGGTCGGTGCCGATCACGATGCCGCGCCGCGCGCCGGCCACCGCGTACTGCGCGATCATGCGCTCGCGCGCCTTGATGTTGCCGTGCACGAAGTCCTGCTGGGCCGGGTTTTCGAATGCGTGGCCGGACGCGACGAGCGATGCGAGCATCGCGTCGGCGGCGGGCTTGACGTCGACCGTGAACGTTTCGTCCGCGCGCACGAACGCGAGCGCGCGTTGCGCATCGGCTTCGTCGTTCTGCACGCCGTTCGGCAAGCGCATCGCGATGAAGCGGGCGTCGTAGCCGCCGGCGCGCAGCTGTTCGACCGCCAGCTGCGCGAGCCGTCCGGCCGTCGACGAATCGACGCCGCCGCTGATGCCGAGCACGTAGGTCCGCAGGCCGGTCGAACGAAGGTACTGCGCGAGGAAATCGACGCGGCGGGCGATTTCGGCATCGACGTCGAAGTGCGGGGCGACGTTCAGTTCGGCAATGATCGCGCGTTGGCGGCTGGCGTAATCGGCGGATGTCATGAAGGTGGTTCCGGAACGAAATGCAAGGCGCCCATCATAAGCGCAATCGCGGCCCGGCGCCGCGCCGGGCATGCGATCCGGCGGCCGCGCGTTGCATCGGCGAGACGCGATGCATCGTCATGATGCGGCGCGCGGGGCGGCGTCCCCCAGCGTGCGCGCGGATGCTTCGTTTCGAGGCATGGCGGGGCGCGCCACGACGAACCACGGGGCGCGGCGCCCGTCGGCGGCGCGACGCCGCGCGTGGCGGGGCGCGGTGACGAACCCGCGCGCTCGCCCGCGTCAGCGTCGCGCGAGCACGACGCCCGCCAGCGCGAGCGCGAAGCCGGCGAGCTGGACGGTCGCGAGCGTTTCGCCGAACAGCAGGTAGCCCTGCAGCGCGGCGAGCGGCGGCGCGAGGAACAGCAACGACGTCGCGCGCGCGGCGTTGCCCCGCCGCAGCATCCACATCAGCATCGTGACCGCGCCGCCGGACAGGAACACGACGCCCCACACGAGCGAGATCCACAGCGCCGGTGCGCCGATCCAGCGCGTTTCGTGCAGCAGCACGACGAAGACGGCCGCGACGATCGCCGCGCCGAGGTTCTGCACGGCGACGGCCGTACGCAGGTCGTTCTGCGCGAGCTTGCCCTTCTGGTACAGCGAGCCCGCGGTGATCGAGCCGACCGACAGGATCGACACGGTCACGACGAACCACGCGGGCGCGGCGCCCGCCGGCGGCGCGACGCCGCCCGCGACCTTCGGTGCGAGGACGAGCGCGACGCCGGCGAGCCCGAGCGCCATCCCGAGCCAGCCGCGCGCGGGCAGCCGCTCGTTGAACAGCGGCACCGCGAGCACGGCGGTGGCGAGCGGCTGCAGTGCGCCGAGCAGCGCCATCACGCCGGCGTTCAGCCCTTGCGCGACGGCCCAGTAGCTGGCGCCGAGATAGACGCCCTGCAGCAGCGCGCCCGCGATCAGGTGGCGCGGCCATTCGCGGCGCGCCGGCCACGGCGCGCGCGCGGCGAGCGCCACCGCGCCGAACAGCACGGCCGTGCCCGCGAAACGCGCGAGCAGGAACAGGTTTGGGTCGGCGTACGGCTTGATTGCCCGGGCGACGATGAAGCCGGTGGACCACAGCGCGACGAAAGCCGCGGCGACGAGCGAGGTAAACATGCGTGGCGGGCCGCGATACGGCCGGACGAATCGTGAGCCGGCCAGTATCGGATGAAGCGGTGCGGCCGTCTTGTCGGATTCTGCAGTCGCGCGTGGCGCGTGCGGAACGCATGCAGCAGCGGTGCGCGGCACGTTGGCCGCGGGCGTGATCCACCACGAGCGCGGCAGCACGCCGGCCGTCCGGTTAGCGGCCGTCCGGGCGAAGGCGCGGCTGCATGAAAGCGCGCCGTGGCGCGCGCAGAGGAACGGGGATCAGTCGAGCGAAAACGTGTCGAGCGGCTGGTTCGCGCGCGCATCGGTCGCGAAGCGTGCGGCGAGCTGTTCGTACAGCCGCCGGGCTTCGTCGAGCGTCAGGTCGATCCAGTACGGATCGCCGGCCCCGTCGTTGAGTCGTTCCGGCGAAAACTGGATTTCGAGCACACTGCCTTTGCGGTACATGACGCAAGCCCCTTGATGGTCTGTCGTTCGGCGAAACGCAAAGTGTAGCAATCGCTTGCCACGCCGATTCGCGCGCATCGGGCAATACAGAATTTCGCTTTCGTGAAACGCGGCCGCGGCCGGACGCGCCGCCGTCAAATGGCGGTCAAACGGCCGTAATACAATGGTCGGCCTACCCATTACCAGTCGCCTCGGGCGCATTGCGATGCTGGCGGAACAACGTCATCAATACATTCTGTCGGAGCTCGGACGATCGGGCGCGCTGTCGGTCGCCGAGCTCGTGCGCTCGCTCGACGTGTCGCGCGAGACGGTACGGCGGGACCTGAACGCGCTCGCGGCGCGCGGCCTGCTCGTGATGACACACGGCGGCGCGCTGGCGGCGGATCGCCGCGAGCCGAGCCTGTCCGAGCGTGAGGCGGCGAATGCCGAAGCGAAGCGCACGATCGGGCGACGCGCGGCCGAATTCGTGCCCGACGACGCCTCGGTGCTGATCGACTCGGGCAGCACGCCGCATGCGGTCGCGCTCGCGCTGGCCGACCGGCACCGGCTGTCGATCTACACGAACGACTGGCGCACCGCGTTTGTGCTCGCGCGGCGCAACGGCAATCGCGTGACGCTGCTCGGCGGCGAACTGTCCGACGACGAGGATGCGACGTTCGGGCTCGATACGATCCAGCAGCTCGCGCAATACCATGTCGATTTCGCGTTCGTCGGCGCGGGCGGCATCACGGCCGACGGCGACTGCACCGACTACTCGCGGCTCGCCGCCGAAGTGCGCAGCCGGATGATCGCGGCGGCCGGCACGGCGATCATCGTCGCCGATCATTCGAAGTTCGGCCGCGTGACGCCGGTGCGGATCAACGGCACCTCGGCCGCGCGCTATCTCGTCACCGAACGCATGCCGGACAAGGCCGTGCGCCGCGCGCTGACCGCACGCGGCATCGAGCTGCTCGTGTGCGACTGACGCGGCTCCGACATACAAGGTTCATCGAACGGTCATCGCACGGGAAGATGCGCCTTCGACACTGACTCATTCCTTTCGACCGGCCGCCACGGCAGGAGCAAAGAATGACCGTCAGCGTACGCAGCTATCTTTCCCCGACCCTGGTTCTCCTCGCCTTCGACTGGCCCGAGGCCGCCTCGCGCACCGACTTCCTCGGCTTTGCGATCCGGCGCACGCCGGGCTTCTGGTCGGCCGACGGCAAGACGCGGGCGCCGGACAGCTGGCTGCCGAACCGGCTCACGTTCGACGGCCCGGCCGCCGGCACGCAGGGCGACGCGCCGACCGACCAGGCGCCGATCCAGAAATTCATGTGGTGGGACGCGCGCATCGATCCGCAGGATCGCGATGCGTCGTTCCGCTATGACGTCTATCCGGTCATCGGCACGCCGGAGAACCTGCAGGTGCTCGATGCGGAGGCCGGCGTGTGCGATGTCGTGCTGCCCGCGCACACCGTGGACGGCGTCGGCACGTGGTTCAATCGCGCGGTGGTCAGCTCGCAGGCGTTCGCGAAGCAGGTCGCGGCGCTGGGTCTCGCGCCGCATGCGGCGCCGAGCGCGGACCAGGCGTTGAAGCTGCGCACGTGGCTCGCGAACGACATGGAACAGGTGTTCGCGGAGATGCTCGACCCCGCGTCGCGCGCGGTCTCGGCCGTTTATCACCTGACGGACACGCTGTGGGCGTTGCCCGCATTCGAGGCGTTCGGACGGCAGCACGGCGAAGCGTCGCTCGCGATCGTCTACGACGCGCACGTGACCGCACGCAAGGGCAAGCCGCCGCTGCCGTCGCCGAACCAGCCGGCCGTCGACGCGCTGCAGGGCCTCGCGACGCGCGCGCCGCGCGACCGGACGCACATCATGCACGACAAGTTCATCGTGACCGACGCACCGGCGAACGGGGCGACTGCGCCGACGCCGGCGCGCGTGCTGACCGGTTCCGCGAACTTCACGACCGAAGGGCTGACGGAGCAGGCGAACGTGCTGCACGCATTCGATTCGCCGGCGCTCGCCGCGCTGTACAACGCGCGTGCGCATGCGCTGGCCGCGAATCCGCCGATCGCGGAGACGGCGAAGTTGTCGCCGGGCTGGTCCGAGCCGCTGACGATCGGCAGCGCGCAGGTGCGCGTCGCGTTTTCGCCGGAGCCGGCGGGGCAGCGCACCGAGATCGATACGATCGTCGCCGCGATCGCGGCCGCGCAGCATTCGGTGTCGTTCTGCCTGTTCATGCCGACCGACGCGGCACTGCGCGACGCATGCTTTGCCGCCGGCGACCGCGGCCTGATGATGTTCGGCCTGATGAACCGCATCAACGCCGGCAGCGCGACGCAGGCCGATGCTGCGCAGCACGACGGCCAGCCGCTCGATGCGGCGACGCTCGCGAACCTCGAGCTTTACCATCGCCGGCGCGATCATCGCGACGTGATCGATGCCGCGTATTTTTCACCGGCGACGGCGCCGCAGGGTTTCGAGCCGGAACTGCGCCTCTTTCCGGGCGAGCCGGCGCCGGCCTATCCGCCGGTCGTGATCCACCACAAGTTCATCGTGATCGATGCGGAAGGCGCGAACCCGATCGTCTACACGGGTTCGGCGAACATGAGCCGCAATTCCGAGCAGTACAACGACGAGAACCTGCTGGAGATTCGCGACGCGCGGATCGCGGCGATCTATCTCGCGGAATTCCTGCGGCTCTACGAGCACTACCGCGCACGGGCGCTGTCGATCGAGTCGCAACGGCAGGGCGCCGGTGCGTATCGGCACCTCGCGCTCGCGCCGGATTCGAGCTGGGCGAGGAAGTATTACGTGGCGGGAAGCCCGGAAGAGAAGGCGCGGATCGCATTGGCGTCGGCGCCGACGGACTGGCGTGAGGCGGACGTTCGGCCTGAGGCGGCCTGAGCGGCTTGAAGGGACGCGCCGCGTGAATCCGGCTGATGCCGGTTGCACGCGTCGTGGTGTCGGTCGGGAGGGGGGGCGGGCGGCGGGTTCAGCGCTCGCCGCCGGCCTGCAGATGAAACCGCGCGGTGCGCTTACGCGGCGACGTAGCGCAGCACGGAGTCGGCGATCGTCTCGCGATGCCGCGCGCGCAGCCGCGGCGCCGACGGATCGCGGCCGAACGCGGCACCGAACGTATAGCGGTTCGACACACGGTGGAAGCAGAACGAGCTGATCAGCAGGTGCAGGTCGAACGCGTCGATGTCCTTGCGGAACGCGCCGCTCGTTGCGCCGCGCTCGAGCAGTTCCTCGAGCGTCTTGATGATGCTGACGTTGCGGTTCTTGAACGACTTCAGCTGTTCGAGATATTTCGCACCGTGGATGTTCTCGATCGACACGAGGCGGACGAAGTCGCGATGCTTGTCGTGATAGTCGAACGTGAATTCGACGAGCCGGCGCATGCCTTCGCGCGGCTCCATGTCGCCGACGTGCAGTTCCTGCTCGAGCGCGCGGATGTCGCCGTACACCTTCTCCAGCACGGCCTCGTACAGGCCTTCCTTGCTTTCGAAGTAGTAGTAGAGCATCCGCTTCGTCGTGTTGGTACGCTCGGCGATCGCGTCGACGCGCGCGCCGGCGAGGCCCATCGCGGAAAATTCCTGCGTGGCGACGTCGAGGATGTTGCGCTTGGTTTGCTCGGGATCGTATTTGCGCCGCGCATCGGTCGCAAGCGCGCGGCTTTCGGACGTGGCGGCCTTGCTTCCAGCTTTCATGTGACTTTGTTGTGGGTTCGCGGCGGCATGAAGAAATCATTCTAGCATGCGGGAAATCGCCGCCCGGCCGACCTTCTGCTCTAATCGGCCGCGCGGTTTCGGCGGCTGTCGCCGCTCAGCGCCGGCACGACGCGAGCGCGTCGCGGGCCTGGTACGCGGTGTACGTGAGCTGCGCGGCCGCGAGGCCGGCGAGCCCGAACGTGCGCGTGAGCCCGAACGCGGCGAAGCCTTCCGGTACGGGCTGTTCCCCGGCCAGCGCGGCGGCGAGCGCTTCGCCGGCGACGGTGGTGGGCGCCATCCCGTGACCGCCGAATGCGATCGCGTGCCACATGCCGTCCGCGTCGCGGCCGATCTGCGGCATCTTGTGCCGCGCGTAGCTCATCAGCCCGCCCCATGCGTACTCGACCTTCACGCCGTCGAGTTGCGGATACACGCGCAGCAGGTCGCGTCGCAGCAGCCGCGCGATCGCGTCGGGGCCGCGGTCGAGCACCGAGATCCGGCCGCCCCACAGAATCCGCGTGTCCTTCAGCGGCCGGTAGTAGTCGAACGCGAAACGCGTGTCGTAGATCGCGTAAGGCGCGTCGATCGCGTCCGGCAGCCGCGTGCCGAGCGGCTCGGTCGCGATCACGTAGGTCGCGATCGGCAGCACTGCGCGTTCGATGCGCGGCGACACGCCGCGCGCATAGCCGCCGCCGGCGAACACGACGTCCTTCGCGCGCACCGTGCCCTGCGCCGTGCGCACGACGTAGCCGGCGCCCTCGCGCGCGATGCCGAGCGCGGCCGAGCGTTCGTACACGCGTGCGCCGCCGCGCGAGGCGGCCGCCGCGACGCCGAGCACGTACTTGAGCGGATGGAAGTGGAACGCGTTCGGCTCGAACAGGCCGCCGTAATAGCGCTGCGTCTTCAGCCGCGCGCGCAGCGCGTCGGTCGCGACCGGTTCCCAGTCGACGTCGAATTCCTGCTTCATCAGCGTGCGCACGCCGTCGAGCCGCGACGGATCGTCGAACCAGTTCGCGAGCATCACGCCCTCGTCGACGATGTCGCAGTCGATGCCGTAGCGGGCAATCCGCGCGCGGATCAGGTCGACCGCATCGACGGTGAGCCGGTAGAGGCGGCGGCCTTCGTCGCGGCCGAGCGTGCGCAGCAGGTCCGCGTTGTCGAGGCTGTAGCCGCCGAACACGAAGCCGCCGTTGCGGCCGGACGCGCCGAAGCCGACCCGTTCGCCGTCGAGCACGACGACATCCCGCACGCCGCGCTCGACGAGGCCGAGCGCCGTGCACAGGCCGGCGAGGCCGCCGCCGACGATGCAGACCTGCGTGTCGATGGTGCCGGTCAGTTGCGGGTAGGGCTGGCGGGTAACGGTGGCTTCGTAGAAGTTCTGCATGCGTTTTCGATGACTCGTGACGACGGAAAAACGGACGGCGCGCGTCGATCTTGCCTGAACACGCGCGCCGCGTCGAATGGGGTGTTCAGCGCACCGGCCGCCGCGGTCGGGCGGCGGCCGGTGCGCGACCGGGCATCACGCGCCCGGCGTCGGGTTGACCGGAGCGGCGACGTAGGCCGGATAGCCGGCGTCGGTCTTGACCGTGGCGTCGGGCGCCGCGTTGCGCTCGATCCACGGCGCGATCTCCATGTCCTCGTAGCGGACGAGGCGGCATTTGCGCACCAGCGCGTAGCCGAGCCAGATCGCGAGGAAGAACGGCAGGCCGATGTAGGTCGCGGCGATGCCGGCCCAGTCGATCTTGTCGGCGAGGAACGCTTGGTAGTCCTGGCCGAGCGCGACGACTGCGCACAACGCGAACGCGAACAGCGGGCCGAACGGAAACCACTTCGACCGGTACGGCAGCTGGTCGAGCCGGTAGCCTTGCTTCAGGAAGCCCTTGCGGAACCGGTAGTGGCTGACCGCGATGCCGAGCCAGGTGATGAAGCCGGCCATGCCCGACGTGTTCAGCAGCCACAGGTAGACGGTTTTATCGCCATACAACGACGTGAGGAAGCACAGCGCGCCGACGGCGGTCGTCGCGTACAGCGCGTTGCGCGGCACGCCGCCCGGCGACAGCTTCGCGAACAGCTTCGGCGCGCGGCCCTCGACCGCGAGGTTGTAGAGCATCCGCGTCGACGCGTACATGCCCGAGTTGCCGGCCGACAGCACGGCCGTCAGGATCACCGCGTTCATCACGCCGGCCGCGAACGCGAGGCCCGCGTGGCGGAACACGAGCGTAAACGGGCTCACGCCGACGTCGGTCACGTCGCTCTTCAGCAGGCTCGGGTCGGTATACGGAATCAGCACGCCGATCACGAAGATCGCGAACACGTAGAACAGCAGGATGCGCCAGAAGATCTGGCTGACCGCGCGCGGGATCGTCGTGCGCGGGTTCTCCGATTCGCCGGCCGCGACGCCGATCATTTCGGTGCCCTGGAACGAGAAGCCCGCGATCATCGCGACGCCGAGCATCGTGGCCCAGCCGCCCGCGAACGGCGCGTCGCCGATCGTGAAGTTGCCCCAGCCCGCGCTCGGGCCGCCCTGCATGATCCCGAAGATCATCAGCAGGCCGACGCCGACGAACGCGACCACGGTGACGACCTTGATCAGCGCGAACCAGTATTCGGCTTCACCGAAGCCGCGCACCGACAGCGCGTTGAGCGCGAAGATCAACGTGAGGAAGATCGCGCTCCACCAGACCCCCGGCACGTGCGGGAACCAGTAGTGCATCACGAGCTGCGCGGCGACGAGTTCCACCGCGAGCGTCACGGCCCAGCTGTACCAGTAGTTCCAGCCGAGTGCGAAGCCGAAGCCTTCGTCGACGAATTTCGCGCCGTAGGTCGCGAACGAGCCCGACACCGGCATGAACGCGGCCATTTCGCCGAGGCTCGTCATCAGGAAGTAGACCATCAGGCCGATCAGCATGTACGCGAGCATCGCGCCGCCGGGGCCGGCCTGCGAGATCGACGCGCCGGACGCGACGAACAGTCCCGTGCCGATCGAGCCGCCGATCGCGATCATTCGCAGATGGCGCGCCTGCAGGCTGCGGTGGAGGGACGGCTGCGCGGGCGGCGAGCCGGACGGACGGGGCGAGTCGGGGCGGGCATCTGAATGCATGGCGGGTGCTGGGCGCTGTCTCCGGGATTGTTTTTTGGCTACGAAGGGCGGCGCGTTGCCGGCCGCCGGCCGGGCAGCGGCACTGCTTCGCAGGTCTGGTCCGGATCGACCGGGGCCGCCGGGCCGCGACGCGTGTTGCCTTCGTCTGTCGTCCGGCCGCCGTTGGGCGGCCGTCGGCGCGCCGGGTGCGGTGCACCTCGACGCCGCCCCGATTGTCGGTGCCGGCCACAGCCGCGGCAAACGATATTTCCGCACAGGGTGATGCAACTTTGTCATCAACTTGCCGCGCATCGAAACCGCCGCGGCGGCCCGGCCATCGGCCTTGGATACGTCCCATGCCGGTGCCGAAACGGGCGGATTCGTCCCGCTGGGTTGTTGCGTTTTGGGAATGAAGTCGTGAGTTAATATCAATAGCGGCCGGACTTGTGGCCATCGACAATGTGTCTCATGGATCGTGCCTCGCGAGGTGGGGGCGCGCCGCCCGGCCGGGTTTCCGGCGGCGGCGCCGCGCGATGCGCCGTGCGGCGCACCGGGCCTGCCGAGCTGCGCATCCGCTTGCACAGGGCGCGCGAACGCGCTCCAATCGAATCACGCGGGCGGCGTCGCCGCCGCACCGATCAATCTGTCCCTGAAGAGGAAGTGATGCAATTCAACGACATTCTTGCTGCGCTCGACATCGATCTCGCCCAGTGGAAAGGCAATGCGCTGACCGCGCGTTCGCCGCTCGACGGCGCGACGCTCGCGACGCTGGCGGTCGACTCGCCCGCCGACGCCGAGCGCAAGATCGACGCCGCGCACGACGCATTCCTCAAGTGGCGCACGGTGCCGGCGCCGGTGCGCGGCGAACTCGTGCGCGTGTTCGGCAACGTGCTGCGCGAGCACAAGGCCGAGCTCGGCCGCCTCGTCACGCTCGAGGCCGGCAAGATCACGTCCGAAGGCCTTGGCGAAGTGCAGGAAATGATCGACATCTGCGATTTCGCGGTCGGCCTGTCGCGCCAGCTTTACGGCCTGACGATCGCGTCCGAGCGCCCGGGCCACCGGATGATGGAAACGTGGCACCCGATCGGCGTGTGCGGCGTGATCTCGGCGTTCAACTTCCCGGTTGCGGTGTGGGCGTGGAACGCGGCGCTGGCGTTCGTGTGCGGCGATTCGGTCGTGTGGAAGCCGTCCGAGAAGACGCCGCTCACCGCGATCGCGTGCCACGTGCTGCTCCAGAAGGCGATCCGCGAATTCGACAAGACGCATCCGGGTGTCGCGCCGGCGGAGCTGAGCCAGCTGGTGCTCGGCATGCGCGATGTCGGCGAGGTGCTGACGGCGTCGAAGAAGGTGCCGGTCGTCAGCGCGACGGGCAGCGTGCGGATGGGCCAGGAAGTCGCGAAGGTGCTGAGCCAGCGCCTTGCACGCGGCATCCTCGAACTCGGCGGCAACAACGGGATGATCGTCGCGCCGAGCGCGGATCTGGATCTCGTCGTGCGTGCAGTCACGTTCGCGGCGGTCGGCACGGCCGGCCAGCGCTGCACGACGCTGCGCCGCCTGATCGTGCATCGCAGCCTGGTCGAGCAATTGCTGCCGCGCATCGAGAAGGCCTACACGTCGGTGAAGGTCGGCAACCCGCTTGAAGAAGGCACGCTGGTCGGCCCGCTGGTCGATCGCGCGTCGTTCGATGCGATGCAGAAGGCGCTGGGCGACGCACGCGAGCAGGGCGGCGAGGTGAAGGGCGGCGAGCGCGTCGACGTCGGTCACGCGGATGCGTACTACGTGCGCCCGGCCATCGTTCGGATGCCGAAGCAATCGGCCGTGGTCGAGCGCGAGACGTTCGCGCCGATTCTCTACGTGATGGTCTACGACAACTTCGACGATGCGATCGAACTGCACAACGCGGTGCCGCAAGGCCTGTCGTCGGCGATCTTCACGAACGACATGCGCGAGGCCGAGCAGTTCATGTCGGCAGCGGGCAGCGACTGCGGGATCGTCAACGTGAACATCGGCACGAGCGGCGCGGAAATCGGCGGCGCGTTCGGCGGCGAGAAGGAAACGGGCGGCGGCCGCGAGTCGGGTTCGGATGCGTGGAAGGCGTATATGCGCCGTGCAACGAACACGATCAACTACAGCCGTCAGCTGCCGTTGGCGCAGGGCGTGAAGTTCGACGTCTGACGGAGCGCGTCCGGGAGGGCGTCGCGACGGTCGAATCGATCGAATGAAAAGGGCCGGTTGCCGCGAAAGCGGCAACCGGCCCTTGTCGCTTTCGGCGATGCGTGCGCGGCGACGCCCGATCGGCGCATACCCGCTCGATCGCTTACTCGTGCGGGGCGGAAGCGTCGCTTGCCGGCATGTTCTGCACCACCAGCATCTGCGGCGTCGACAGCGTGATCTGCGCCGCCCGCAACTGCTTCAGGATCTCGAACAGCAGGTCGCTCTTCGTCGAGCTGGCGATCCGCGGGCTCGCCACGTAGCCCGTGACGCTCAGCGTGATCCCGTCCGGCGCGAGCTGGCTGAACGTGACCGACGGCGCCGGCTTGTCGAGAATCGCCGGGTGCTCGCTGTACGCGTCGAGCAGCAGGTCGCGCACCTGCTCGGGGTCGGTGTTCAGCGGGAACGTCAGCATCAGCGTCGCGACGCCCTGCGTGCTGTTGCCCATCGTCACGTTGCGCACGTTCTGCGAGATCAGCTGCGAGTTCGGCACGATCACGGTCGAGCGGTCGCTGAGCTGGATCTCGGTCGCGCGCACGTTGATGCGGCGGATGTCGCCTTCGACGCCCGCGATGCTGACCATGTCGCCCACCTTCACCGGCCGCTCGGTCAGCAGGATCAGCCCCGACACGAAGTTCTTCACGATCTCCTGCAGGCCGAAACCGATACCGACCGACAGCGCGCTGACGATCCAGGCGAGGTTGCTCCACCTGACGCCGAGGAGGCCCAGCGTCATCAGCACGAGCAGCACGTAGCCGACGTTGGTGAACAGCGTGATCAGCGACACGCGCATCCCCGTGTCCATGCCGAGTGCCGGCATGAACTCGCCGTCGAGCCAGCGGCGCACCGAGCGCAGCAGGTAGAAGCCGATCGCGAACCCGATCACCGCGTTCAGGATCCGGTCGGGCATGATGTTCAGGCTCTGCAGCCGCTGGCCGCCGATCATCGCGATCGCGCTGTCGAGCAGGTCGCTCGGCGTCGTGCCGAAGCCGCCCGTCAGCAGCGCGATCGCCGCGACCAGCATCAGCAGGCTCGTGCCGAGGCCGGACACGACGGTGTGGGCCTGGTCGAGATGCCGGTCGTCGAGCGCGAACAGGTGCTTGATCTGCTTGCCGGTCGACAGGTTCGCGGAGAACAGGCTTTCGCTCGCGTCGCGCGTCAGCTGGATCAGGATATAGACGCTGCACAGCACGATCTCGAACCACACGAGCTCGTACGTGATGAAGCGCGCGACCGTGATGTAGCCGATCAGCAGCGCGACCAGCGACACGACGATCGCCAGCGTGACGCCGGCGTGAATCAGCCCGGCGAGCGTCGAGCGTTCCTCGGGCGCCTCGCCGGATGCCGCCAGCGCGGTGCGGACGCGATTCGCGCGCAGGATCGACGCGCCGACGGTCAGCGCGACGACGAGCGAGACGATGCCGCGGCCGAACAGCGTGACGGACAGGCTGGTATCGACAATCCGGTTGATCGATTCGAGCGTGCCGGACATCAGCAGCAGCGCGGCCAGCACGCCGGGGAACGGCTTCATCGCGAGCGCGACGGGATCGGCGAGCGCCGGCAGCCGCCATGACGGATGCTTAGTGCAGAGCAGCGCGCGGCCAAGGCCGGCGATCAGCGCGCAGGTCACGGCGAGCTTCGCGAACTGGTCCCACAGATCGGTCATCGAGGACGTGAGTTCGGAGTGGCGGGCGAGCGCGAGATAGAGGATCTGGACGGCGACCGCGGTCGCGAGCAGCGTCGAGAACGCCGTCGCCAGCGCCAGCGCGCTGCGGCGCAGCCGGGTGGGCGGCAGGCGGTTCAGGCAGAACCACGCGAGCCCGCGTTCGACGATGCGGCGGCCGCCGAGCCACGCAGCGAGCGCGGCGATCAGCAGCAGCGTGGTGATGGCGCGCTGGCCGCGTGTCCATGACGAGCGCAGCATGTCGCGCAGTTCGTCGTTGAAGTCCTCGAGCCGCTGGACGTCGTCCGGCGACAGGTGGAACAGCGGCAGCCAGAACTGCGCGCCGAAGATGCTGCCCGAACGGAACGCGAGCTGGTTCCTCAGCAGGCTGCGGTGCAGTTTCGCGAACTGGTCGTTCAGGTTCGCGAGGTTGGTCTTCTGGTCGGCAGCCTGTTTCAGCGCCGCGTCGATCTGCGCCTTGCGCGCGTTCAGCGTCTCCCGCTGCTGTTCGACGGCAGGCGTTTCGGGCGATGCGCCCGGGGCCGGCGGCGGGCCGAGCACGTCGAGCTGCGCCTGGACTTGTGTTCGCTGCGGCGCGAGCTGGCTCTGCAGCTTGTCGACGTCGGCGCTCAGTTCCTGGGTCGCGTCGCCGAGCTCGTCGAGCTCCTTGCTGTTGGTCGCGTTCGACGTCTGCTGCTTGATGCGGTCCTGTTGCACCTGCATCTGCTTGAGCCGCGCAACCGCGTCGTTCAGCGAAATGGTCGGCACGGGGACGCCGACACCGCTCGCGCCCGGTGCGGACGCAGCCGTCGGAAACGCCGACGCAGTCGCGATCGCCGCGAACTGCAGCAGTGCGAACAGCGCGATCCGGCGTGCGTACGTGGAGAGTCGTTGTATGAACATGGAATACTTACGTTTTGCCGACAATGCCGGGCGCCGAAAGGCGTCCGGAAGCCGGGAGTTGGCCCGGTAGCATGTTACCGGGGCGTGGCGGCGGCGGTGCTGCCGATCGCGCACGTTGCCTGTCGTGTCTCGCGGTGCCGGCGCGGGCGCGCGACGGCCCGGCGGCCCCTTGCAGACGGGGCCGTGCCGGTTTCGGATGCGCGTCAGTGGCAGACGATCGCGATGCCTTCGAACCTTACAGATTCGACAGACAGTTACGCAAGTTACACATTGTCCGGCGCGAAAGTGGGGTGTCCGAACCGGTTCGCCACGCGACGCGGCGCGCGCGGCGTGCCGGTACAATGCGACGAATCGCCCGACGGCGGCCGGGCCGGTCGGCCGCCGGACAACAACACACGACACGATCAGGAGACACGACCCAGATGGTCTCAACGGACAGCTTTCCCCAGGCAGCCACCTCGTCCTCTTCCATCGACGCCGGCTCGATTTCAGCCCGCCTCGACCGCCTGCCGCCGACCCGCAGCGTCTGGAAGCTCGTCGTGCTGCTGAGCCTCGGCTTCTTCTTCGAACTCTACGATCTGCTGTACAGCGGCTACGTCGCGCCGGGCCTCGTGAAAAGCGGGATCCTGTCCGCGACGACGCACGGCCTGTTCGGCACCACGGGCGTCGCGAGCTTCATCGCCGCGCTGTTCTCCGGCCTCTTCATCGGCACGATCGCATGCGGCTTCCTCGCGGACCGCTTCGGCCGCCGCGCGATCTTCACGTGGTCGCTGCTGTGGTACACGGCCGCCAACGTCGTGATGGCGTTCCAGGACACGGCAGGCGGGCTGAACTTCTGGCGCTTCGTCGTTGGTCTCGGCCTCGGCGTCGAGATGGTGACGATCGGCACGTACATCTCCGAACTCGTGCCGAAGCAGATCCGCGGCCGCGCGTTCGCGTGCGAGCAGGCGGTCGGGTTCGTCGCGGTGCCGGTGGTCGCGTTCCTCGCGTATCTGCTCGTGCCGCACGCACCGATCGGCCTCGACGGCTGGCGCTGGGTCGTGCTGATCGGTGCGCACGGCGCGCTGTTCGTGTGGTGGATTCGCCGCGCGCTGCCCGAGAGCCCGCGCTGGCTCGCGCAACAGGGCCGCGTCGACGAAGCCGACCGCATCATGCGCGCGCTCGAGGCGAAGGTCGAAGCCGAATACGGCCGGCCGCTGCCGCCGCCCGCGCCGGCCGAGCCGGTGCCGCCGCGCGGCAGCTTCCGCGACATGTGGGTGCCGCCGTATCGCAGCCGCACGATCATGATGACGATCTTCAACGTGTTCCAGACGGTCGGCTTCTACGGCTTCGCGAACTGGGTGCCGACGCTGCTGATCAAGCAGGGCATCACGATCACGTCGAGTCTCATGTATTCGAGCGTGATCGCGCTCGCGGCTCCGATCGGCCCGCTGATCGGCCTCGTGATCGCCGACCGCTTCGAGCGCAAGTCGGTGATCGTCGCGATGGCGGCGGCGATCGTCGTCTGCGGGCTGCTGTTCAGCCAGACGACGGTGGGCGCGTTCCTGATCGTGCTCGGCATCGGCCTCACGCTCGCGAGCAACATCATGTCGTACAGCTTCCACGCGTATCAGGCCGAGCTGTTCCCGACGTCGATCCGCGCGCGCGCGGTGGGCTTCGTCTATTCGTGGAGCCGCTTCTCGGCGATCTTCTCGTCGTTCGTGATCGCGGCCGTGCTGAAGGGTTTCGGCACGTTCGGCGTGTTCGCGTTCATCGCCGGCGCGATGGTGATCGTGATGGCGGCGATCGGGTTCATGGGGCCGCGCACCAAAGGCATCGCGCTCGAAACCATTTCGAAGTAGACGGGGGTTGCGCGCTCGCGTGCCGCGCGTCGCGTGCGGCACGCGGGTGAATTCCCGCGGTTTCATGTGGCCGAAAACGCCCGGCGAAGCAACCAGCCATGCGGCGGCGAAGCATGCGGCAACGAGTTGAAACAAAGCGTGACGAAGCGCAAAAGCGCTGCAAAACCGGGGATTCGGCCCAGCCGATCGTTGTTCGCGCGAGTAGAATGAAAGACCTGACGACTCATTAGCCGCCATCGGACCGAACGCGTTGCATTCGCGAACGGCTCCGCCGCGAAGAGGCGTCGGCGCCGGGCGCCCGCGATGCCTCCGGCGTGTCGATGGCTCGTGCGGAAGATGCGCCGTTCGCGATGTGCGGCGGCCGGATCGGCCGATGGCTTCGATCGTATGACGCTCTCCGACCTGACGCGGCAGTTGCCCAAGCCGCGTGGCCGTGCCCTCGCAGTCGCCACGTATGTGTGGCTCGCGGCCGTTCTCCCGATCTCCGTGCTTGTCGCGCGGCCCGCCATTGCCGCGTCCGGCGTGCCGTCGGCCACTGCTACGTCATCCTCATCAACGGCTTCGGCCGCACATCCGGCTTCGCCGGCGCACGTACTGTCGGGAGTCGCGTCGTCGTCCGCGGCTTCGGCCACGCATCCGGCTTCGTCGGCACATATGTCGTCGCGAGTCGCGTCGTCATCTGCGGCTTCGGCCGCGCATCCGGCTTCGCCGGAGCATGTGTCATCGGAAGTCGCACCGTCATTCGCGGCATCCGCCGCGCATCATGCATCGCCCGCCAGCGGGGCATCGGGGGCATCCCCGGCTTCCGCCGCATCGGCAGCATCCGCGGCATCGCCTGCATCGCCTGCGTCGGCAGCATCCGGCACGCCGGCAAGCGAAGCCGAAGCACCCGCACCGACGCCGCCGCGCCGGCATCCGCCGCTGTCGGCCGACGAAGCGAAGAGCGCAACCGCGCGTGCGATCGACATGCGCAAGCGCTTCACGCAGGAAGTCACGCGACGCCTGAACGTGCCCGCGAACGAGCAGCGCACGTATGGCGTCCGCCTTCAGCAGGCGCTCGCCGATGCGGACCTCGACGACCTGGCCGGCGAATACGTCGCGATCGTCGACCGCGCGCCGAACGTGCAGGCGCTGTTCATCTACTTCCGCGCGACGCCGTCCAATGCGTGGCTGATGATCGGCGCGTCGCCGGTCGGCACCGGCTGGCCCGGCAAATACGATCACTTCCTGACGCCGCTCGGCGTGTTCCACCACTCGCCCGACAACATGGATTTCCGCGCGGAAGGCACGACGAACGACAACGGCATTCGCGGCTACGGCAAACGCGACATGCGCATCTACGACTTCGGCTGGGTGGACGGCGAGCGCGGCTGGGGCAAGGGCGGCAAGTCGCCGATGCGCTTCCAGATGCACGCGACCGATCCCGATCGCCTCGAGCCGCTGCTCGGCATCCGGCACTCGAAAGGCTGCGTGCGGATTCCTGCTTCGCTGAACGCGTTCCTGGACCGGCACGGCATCCTCGACGACGACTACGAGGCGCGCGTCGAGGACGGCAAGTCGTTGTGGGTGCTGCGCCGCGATCGCGACGTCACGCCGATCGCCGGCCGCTACCTGGTCGTGATCGACAGCACGCGCAAGACGCGTCCGGCATGGTCGCCGGCGCCGGGACGCAACGCATGGTCGAAGCTGCCGAAGAGCGGCGACACGGCGGACTGACGACAGCCGGTCCGCCGGCGCGACGAAGGCGCGCGGCGTGGGCGCTGGAGTTCGACGCACTGGCCGCGACGCTCGTGGCGGCCTGAGCGCGTTGCCGGCCACGTTCGCCGGCCGGCGCGTCAACCGGCCGGCGCATCGTTCAGGTGGCGACGCAGGTCGCCCGCGAAATCGAACAGCGTGTAGTCGCGGAACGCGAAACGCCATGTTCCGTCGACGCGCTCGAACGCATCGTGATAGCGGCCCGCCGCGATCGGCTGCAGCGCAAGGCCGTCGACGGCCTGCAGCACCGTGTAGTACGAGCGTGCCGTCGCGCGATGCGCGGCTTCGTCGATCTCGATGAGCGGATTCGTGATTACATGCTTCGTGCGCGGCGTGCCGCACGAGTAGCGCTTCACGCGCGCGTCGAACAGCGCGAGCAATTCATCGGCGCCGATCGTCGGCGCCTCTTCCTCGACCTTGATCCGCGCATGCCGGAACAGCGCCGCCATCCCCGGCAGGTCGCCGGCGTCGAGCAACTCCGCGTAGCGGTACAGCAGGTTCGCGATTTGGACAGCGCTGTGGGTCATGCGGCCTCCGGCATCGATGGACGGGTTGCGTCGATGATGCGCGGTGCGTGCCGGGATCGCTTCGTCCGGGTGGACGAAGCGTCTTTGTCGTGCAGCGCTCAGCGGAAGATCTTCAGCCAGTCGAACAGGCCCGGATGCGGACGCCGCCTCGGTGCCGGCGCCGGCGCGCTGCGCGGCCGGAAGTCGGGCGAGAACTGCACGTGCGGGTCGATCGCACGCGCACGCAGCGCCGCATCGTAGAACGAGCCGACGATCGGCAGCGCGCTGTGCGCGCCCGCCCCCCAGTAGTCGCTGCGCAGCGTCACGTTGCCGTCGTCGAAGCCGACCCACGCGCCGGCCACCAGTTGCGGATGCATCAGGATGAACCAGCCGTCCGTGTTGTCCTGCGTCGTGCCGGTCTTGCCCGCGACGTCGATGCGAATCCCGTAGCGCGAGCGGATGTCGGCACCGGTCCCGTAATCGACGACGCTGCGCATCACGTCGACCAGCGTCTGTGCCGCGGCCACCGGCATCGCGCGTTCGGGCGGCGCGCTGCCGAATGCGGCGAGCACCTTGCCGTCGCGATCCTCGATGCGCGTGATCATCTGCGGCGCGACGTACACGCCGCGGTTCGCGATCGTCCCGTACGCGGACACCATTTCCTTCAGCGTGACGGCGCTCGTACCGAGCGCGAGCGACGGCACCGCGTCGAGCGGACTTTCGCGCACGCCCATCGCACGTGCGAGCTGTGCGACCCTGGCCGCGCCTTCGCGCTGCATCACCTGCGCGGTGATGCGATTGCGCGACAGGGCGAGCGCGTCGCGCAGCGTCATCGGCGCGTCCGTCGGCGGTTCGGCATCGGTCGGGCGCCACACCGCGTGCGCGCCGATCGGGATCGCCACCGGGCGATCGACGAACGTATCGCCCGGCTGCATGCCGTCCGCGAACGCGGCGCCATAGACGAACGGCTTGAACGTCGAGCCCGGCTGGCGCCGCGCCTGCACGACGTGATCGAACGGCTCGCTGCCGAAGTCGGGGCTGCCGACCCACGCGCGAATCGCGCCGTTGCGCGGATCGAGCGCGACGAAGCCGGCCTGTACCTGCGTCTTGCGCTCGCACAACGCGCGCACGAACGCGCGATTCGCGCCGAGCTGCTTCAGCGCCGCCGCGTCGGCGAGCCCGGCGGCGCGCGCGTCGCGATAGTCGGGCGTCTGCCGGATGAAGCCGCGGAACAGGTCGTTGCGCAGCCCGCAGCCGGACGGGTTGTGCCACGCGTCATCGGCGATCGCCTGCAGGCGATCGGTTTGCTGCGTCAGCGCTTGCGTCGCGATGTCCTGCAGCTGCGCATCGAGCGTCGTGCGCACGACGAGGCCGTCTGAGTAGAGGTCGTAGTTGTTGCGGTCGGCCCAGGCGATCAGCCACTTGCGCAGCTGCACCGCGAAGTGCGGGGCGGGGCCCGGCTGCGCGGTCTGCGGCTCGAAGTCGACGCGCAGCGGGCGGCGCTGCAGTTGCGCGAGCTGCCGCGGCGACAGCATGCCCATCGCGGCCATCCGCGCGAGCACGATGTTGCGGCGCTGGACCGCGCGCTCCGGATTCAGCACCGGGTTGTAGTAGCTGTTGCCCTTCAGCATTCCGACGAGCGTCGCGCTTTCGACGATGTCGAGCTGGTCCGCCGATTTGCCGAAATAGGTGCGCGCGGCCATTTCGACGCCGTACGCGTTGTACAGGAACGGCACGGTGTTCAGGTAAGTCTCGAGAATCTCGGCCTTGCTGTACACCATCTCGATCTTGAACGCGGTGATCAGCTCCTTCACCTTGCGCGTGAGCGTCGGCGCGCGGCCGACTTCGTCCGGATACAGGTTGCGGGCGAGCTGCTGCGTGATCGTCGAGCCGCCCTGGCGGCTGCCCGAGAACGTATGCAGCCCGGCCGCGAGCGTGCGGCGCCAGTCGATGCCGTGATGCGCGTAGAAGCGGTGGTCCTCGGTCGCGATCAGCGCGTCGACCATGTGCGGCGAGATCTGCTTGAGCGGCACCCATTCGCGGTTCACGGGCCGGAACTCGGCGATCAGCTGGCCGTCGGCCGACAGCACGCGCGCGGGACGGTCGATGCGCGCCTTGCGGATGTCGCCGATGCTCGGCGTAAACGGCACGAACGCGAGCAGGACCAGCAGGCCGAGCACGGGGATCGCGGCGAGCGTCAGCGCGACGCCGCGGCGCGTCGGATGGCGCAGGCGATGCCACGCGCCGGCGCCGAGCGCGCGGGCGCCGGTACGGCAGCGAAGCCACAGATCTCGAAGATACGGCACGAAGCGATTCACGGCGGCAGGAGCGCGAGCGGAAAAGGCGCGATCCTAGCAAACCGCGCAGCGTCACCTGTGGCCAAAACGCCGGTTTTCTTGCAGCCGTTACAGACGATTACGTTTGTTGCCCGCGGACAACCTTTGGTCGCATGCGCCGCCGCGATTCCTCCGATGAATCGACGCCGGCCGCTTCGCCGACCACATCCGCGAGCCGCTGCGCGGCCGCTTCCATCCGTGCGCGATCGAACCCGCCGAAGCCGAGCACGAGGCCCGGACGCGCGGTGCCCGGCGCGAACATCGGCGACACCGCGCGCACCGCCACGCCGGCCTGCGCGGCGCGCGCCACCACGTCGAGATCGTCGATCCCTTCCGCGAGCCACAGCACGACGTGCATCCCCTGATCGCCTGGCTGCACCCATGCGCGCTCGCGCGGCAGCCGCGCGCCGAGCGTGTCGATCAGCAGCGCGCGCTGTTCCGCGTAGACGCCGCGCACGCGGCGGATGTGGCGGTCGAGATGACCTTCCGCGATGAAGGCGGCGAGCACGTGCTGATCGGCGGTCGGCGCATGGCGATCCATCAGCACGCGCGCGCCGCAGAACGCGGGCACGAGCTCGGCGGGCGCGATCACGTAGCCGAGCCGCAGCGACGGGAACAGGATCTTGCTGAACGTGCCGAGATAGATCACGTGGTCTGGATCCAGGCCTTGCAGCGACGGGAACGGATAGCCTTCGTAGCGCAGCTCGCTGTCGTAGTCGTCCTCGACCACCCATGCGCGATGCGCGCGCGCCCAGCCGAGCAGCGCGTTGCGGCGCGCCATGCTCATCGGCATCCCGAGCGGATACTGGTGCGATGGCGTGACGAACGCCGCGCGCGCGTCCGGCGCGAGTCGGATGCCGGCCTCGACGTCGATGCCGTCCGCGTCGACCGGCACGCGGACCATCGCGTCGCGCCGCCCGGTGCTCTCGAGTAGCGCGGTGATGCCGCGATAGGCGGGATTCTCGACCCACGCGCGATCGTTCGGGCCGAGCAGGACCTGGCTCGAGAGGTGCAGCCCCTGTTGCGTGCCGCTCGTGATGACGACCTGCTCGGCGCTGCAGCGCACCGAGCGCGAGCGGCGCACGTAATCGGCGATCGCTTCGCGCAGCGGCAGCGCGCCTTGCGGATCCGCATAACCGGACGGCGCGCCGGCGCCGCGGGCGCGCAGGCGGTTGCCGAGCCGGCGCCAGATGTCGTCGGGCGCGGTGAGCCCGACCGGCACCGAGATCGCGAACGGCGCGGCCGGCAGCGGGCGGAATTCGCGGGCGATCCGCGCGAACGTCGCGGCCGGTTCGGGCAGGCCGGCATGGGCGGCGCGCTGGCGGGCGGCGGGCGGTGCGCCAGCCGGCGGCGACGGCTCGGCCAGCGCGTTCGCGACCCGCGTGCCGGCGCCGCCGCGCGACTCCAGGAAGCCTTCGGCGACGAGTTGCGCATACGCGTCGACGACGGTGCCGCGCGCGACCTGCAGCGATGCCGCGAGCAGCCGCGTGGACGGCAGCGTGTCGCCGGGCCGCACGTCGCCGCGGCGCACTGCGTCCCGCAACGCCTGCGCGAGCTGGCGGCTCAGGTCGCCGGCCGCGCGGTCGAGCGCGCCGAGCGACGGGATTTCGACGATCCGGGCGGTTCTGGCCATGATTCTGGTCTGCTGAAAATGTTCTAAACCGGCTCTACAGAATAAACCAGTTAGCGATCACAATCGGGGCATGACGGGCCGGTTCCGACCCGTTTCCTCCCAACCCTGTCCGACCGTGGAGCCGCCATGTATGTCCCCGCCGATTTCGCCGAATCCCGTCCCGACGTGCTGCGCGAACTGATCGTCCAGCATCCGTTCGGCACCCTGGTCACGCGCGGGAAGAGCGGGCTCGACGCGAACCACTTTCCGTTCGAACTGCTGCCGGGCGACGGCGGCCTCGGCGAATTGCATGCGCACGTCGCGCGCGCGAATCCGGTCTGGCAGGACGTCGCGAACGGCGACGAGGTGCTCGTGATCTTCCGCGCCGGCGACGCGTACATCTCGCCGAACTGGTACCCGAGCAAGCATGTCGCGCATCGGCAGGTGCCGACGTGGAACTACGTGGTCGTGCATGCGCACGGCCGCATCACCGTGCGCGACGACGAGAAGTTCGTGCGCGGCGTGGTCGCGCGGCTGACGCGCACGCACGAGGCGTCGCAGCCGGCGCCGTGGAAGATGGCCGACGCGCCGAAGGACTATCTCGACACGATGCTGCAGTCGATCGTCGGGCTGCAGATCGAGATCACGCGGCTCGTCGGCAAGCGCAAGCTCGGGCAGAACAAGGCGGTCGACGATATTCGCGGCGCGGGCGACGCGCTGATCGCGGACGGGAATCTCGCGATCGGGGAGGCGATGCTGGCGGAAGCCGACGCGAAGCGCGGATGAGTCACGGTGAATCGCACGGGGGCGCATTGCGCGCCCCCGCTGGCGCACGCTACTGCGTACGCGTCGCGCCCTTCGTCCCCGTCGTCCCTTCCCCCGCCTGCGCCAGCGCTCCCCGAATCGCCGCTTCCGTCTTGTCATACCCGCCCTCGCCATACCGCGTATAGACGACCTTCCCGTTCGCGTCGATCAGGTACAGCGCAGGCCAGTACTGGTTGCCGTACGCGCGCCACGTGTCGTAGCGGTTGTCCTGCGCAACGGGATACTGGATGCCGAAGCGCTTGACCGCATCGGCGACGTTCTTCGCATCGCGTTCGAACGGATACTCGGGCGTATGGACGCCGACCACGACGAGCCCCTGGTCGCGATACTTCCGGTACCAGTCGTTCACGTACGGAATCGTATGAATGCAGTTGATGCACGAGTACGTCCAGAAATCGACCAGCACGACCTTGCCGCGCAGCTGGTCGAGCTTGAGCGGCGCGCTGTTGTGCCAGCGCTCGATGCCGGTGAAGTCGGGCGCCGGCGTGCCGGCCAGCGAGGCGGTCATGTCCGCGTCGTCGCGGGTGCCGGCGAACGCGGCGAGCCCGGCCGTGGCGGCGAGGGCGATCACGAGGGCGGCGGTCTTGAGTCTGGTCGGCATGGCGGTTCTCCGGTTCGGCCGGCCGCCGCGCGAGGGCGGCGGCCGGACAGGTTTCGACAGCCCTCATTGGGCCGCGCCGACGTATCTGCGATGTGTCCGGCAAGCCGCGCGCGTGCAATGTTGTGTGTCGTCACGGCGGCGCGATACATTGGGATACAAACGCGTGCCCGCAGTGGGGTATAAAAGCGGACATCGCCAGCCGGAACATCACGCCAACGACACCGACCCATGGACAAGATCGACCACGTACTGATCGTCGACGACGATCGCGCGATCCGCGAACTGATCGCGGACTACCTGGAGAAGAACGGCATGCGCGTGTCGCTCGCCGCGAACGGCCGCGAGATGCGCAACGTGCTCGATGACGGCGCGCCCGACCTGATCGTGCTCGACCTGATGATGCCCGGCGAGGACGGCCTCACGCTGTGCCGCGATCTGCGCGCGGGCAGGTTCCGGACGGTGCCGGTGCTGATGCTGACCGCGCGCGGCGAGGAAACCGACCGCATCATCGGTCTGGAGATGGGCGCCGACGACTATCTCGCGAAGCCGTTCGCGGTGCGCGAGCTGCTCGCGCGGATCCGCTCGGTGCTGCGCCGCGCGCGCATGCTGCCGCCCGGCATGCAGGTGACAGAGTCGGCCGCGATGCTCGCGTTCGGCGAATGGCGGCTCGACACGACGGGGCGCCACCTGCTCGACGCCGAAGGCACGCTGGTCGCGTTGAGCGGCGCCGAATACCGGCTGTTGCGCGTGTTCCTCGACAATCCGCAGCGCGTGCTGACGCGCGACCAGTTGCTCAACCTCACGCAGGGCCGGCAGTCCGATCCGTTCGACCGGTCGATCGACCTGCTCGTGAGCCGGCTGCGCCAGCGCCTGCGCGACGGCGCGCGCGAGCCGCGCTACATCAAGACGCTGCGCAACGAGGGCTACGTGTTCTCGTCGGTGGTGACCGCGGTCGAAGGCGACGCATGAGCGCGCGCACCCCGTGGCACTGGCCGCGCTCGCTGTTCGCGCGGCTCGCGCTGATCCTGTGCGTGGGCCTCGCGCTCGCGCAGACGCTGTCGTTCTGGCTCACCGTCACCGAGCGCGACCAGGCGACCACCAACCTGATGATGGGCTATATCGAACGCGAGGTCGCGAGTTCGGTCGCGCTGCTCGATCACCTGCCGCCCGACCAGCGTGCCGCGTGGCTGCCGCGGCTCGCACGGCGCAGCTACGCGTTCATCCTCGGGCCCGGCGAGACGGGCACGCCGCCGGAGGCGCGGCTCTCGGCGCGCGTCGAGCGTTCGATCTCGGACGGCATCGGCGGCGACTATCCGCTGACGGCGAACGCGATCCCCGGCGATCGCGAGCATCTGCAGGTGCATCTGCGCCTGACCGACGGCTCGCCGCTGACGATCGACATCCACCCGATGTCGACGGTGCCGCTGTCGGGCTGGCTGCCGGTCGTGCTCGCGCTGCAGCTCGCGGTGCTGGCCGCGTGCTGCTGGCTCGCGGTGCGGCTCGCGACGCGACCGCTGAAGCAGCTCGCGCAGGCAGCCGACGCGCTCGGCCCCGACCTGAAGGGCGAACGCCTGAACGAGGGCGGGCCATCCGAAGTCGCGCGGGCCGCGCGGGCGTTCAACGCGATGCAGGACCGCATCGCGCAGTACATAGCCGAGCGCATGCAGATCCTCGCGTCGATCTCGCACGACCTGCAGACGCCGATCACGCGGATGCGGCTGCGCGTCGACGTGATGGACGACGACGCGCAGGGCGCGAAGCTGCGCCAGGACCTGCTCGAGATGGAGCATCTGGTCAAGGAAGGCGTCGCGTATGCGCGCACGCTGCACGGCACGGAAGAGGCCGCGCGCCGCATCGATCTCGATGCGCTGCTCGACAGCATCGTATGCGACTACACGGATGCGGGGCAGGACGTCGCGCTGCATGGCGGCGGCCCGCTCGCGCTCGTCACGCGGCCGAAGGCGCTGCGCCGGATCGTCGGCAACCTCGTCGACAACGCGCTGAAGTTCGCGGGCGCGGCCGAGATCGACGTGCAGGCGGCGCCGGGCGGCGGCGCGGTCATTGCGGTGCTCGATCGCGGGCCGGGCATTCCGGACGATCAGCTCGACGCGGTGTTCGAACCGTTCCGGCGCGTGGAGACGTCGCGCAATCGCGAGACGGGCGGCACGGGGCTCGGCCTCGCGATCGCGCGGCAGCTTGCGCTCGCGATGGGCGGCACGCTCACGTTGCGCAACCGGCCGGACGGCGGCGGACTCGAAGCGCGGTTGACGCTGGTGAACGCGACCTGACGCGACGCCGTGTAATGCGGCGTCAAGCGCGTCGCGGGCTTCGGGGTCGAAGCGGGCTGCGTCACACGCGCTGCAGATGCGCGTCGACGAGCGGCGCGAGCGTTTCGGCATGCACGGCCGCGAGATCGTGCCGGCCGCCCGGCACCACATGCAGCTGTGCATCGGGCAGCCGTTCGAGCAGGCGTTTGCCTGCCGCGACCGGGCTGATCGGATCGTCGTCGCCCCACAGCAGCAGCGTCGGCTGCGCGATGCGGCCGATGTCCTGCGACAGGTCGGTGTGCAACGTCAGGAACCAGTCGGGCAAGTGCGGGTTCGCTTGCGCGAAGCCGGCGCGCCAGTCCTGCGCGCCGAGCCCCTGCATGTCGAGGCCGCCCGACGTGACCGTCAGCACCAGGTGCGTGACGAGCGCAGCACGTTCGAGTGCCGCGCGCATCGCGATTACACCGCCCATCGATTGCGCGATCACGGCGGTCGGCCGGTCGATTGCGGTCAGCACATGGCGCACGAGACCGTCGAAGTCGTCGACGGCCGGATCGCGCGGTGTGTCGCCGAAGCCCGGATAGCCGACGATCCGATGCTCGGCCGGATGCGCGAGGCGGCTCGCGAGCGGTTGCCAGAAGGCGGTGCTGCCCGATGCGCCGGGCAGGAACAGCAGTTGTGACGGAACGGGCATGACGGATCGGTCTTCTGGTGAACGAAGCGGGTGAATGGCAGGCGGCGATGCGTCAGCACCGGCCGGTGCGCAGCGCGACGGTCCAGTCGTCGCGGCCGCGCGATGCCGCGGTGGCGGCGGCCGTATGCCAGTCGTATTCGACCGCATGGAATTCGGCGTGCCAGCCGGCCGGCGTGCGCGACACCATCGCGTAGCGCGCATGCGGCGAACCCGTTTCGATCCGGTGCGGGTGCGGTAGATCGTCCGCGTACGCCTGCAGTCCGACGCTGCCGGGGTTGACGATCAGCCGGCCGTCGTCGAGTTTCGCGAGGCGCGGCACATGCGTATGGCCGCACAGAATCAGTGAAGCCGTCTCGTCGCCCGCACGCTGCGCGATTTCATCGGGCGTCGCCGCGCGGCAGCCGTCGGGCGTGACCGTCTCGAGGAAATAGACGAGGTCGCTGGCAGGCGTGCCGTGCACCATCAGCACATCGTCGCCGAGCGTCAGGCGCTCGGGCAGCGCGGCGATCCATGCGCGATGGTCGTCGCGCAGCGTGTCGTGCGCCCAGCGGTCGGACAGCCGCATCATGTCGCGATCGCCGGTCAGCAGTTGCCGTTCGTGATTGCCCTTGATGGTCGGGAGGTCGAGCGCGATCAGGCGGTCGGCCGTTGCGGCAGGATGGAGCGCGCCCGACACGATGTCGCCGAGGTTGACGATCACGTCGGCGCCGCGGCGGCGCACGTCGTCGAGCACCGCGTCGAGCGCGGCGAGGTTGCCGTGGATGTCGGACAGCGCGGCGATTTTCATGGCGAAGGAGTCGAGGCGGGGAACGGCGATTGTCGCGAATTCGACGCGGGTCGTCCATTCGCGTCGACGGCGCGCGGATCGGCATGTCGCGCGTCGCGTCGGCCCGTCAGTCGGTCGCGAGGCGCGCGTACAGCGCGAAATCGCCCGGCGCGCCGCGCACCATCCGGTATGCGCGCAGCAATCCTTCGTACCGGTAGCCGCATTTCTGCAGCACGCGCGCGGAGCCGGCGTTGCTGGTCAGCACGACGCCCTGGATACGCATGAAGCCGCCTTCGGCGAACGCCCACGCGGTGACGCTCGCGCACATCGCGCTCGCGATGCCGCGCCCCCAGTGCGACGGCGCGAGGTCGTACGCGATCTCGGCCGAGCGGTTCGCGGTGGATACCGTATGCAGCCCGATGGTCCCGGCGAGCACGCCCGACGCGTCGTCGACGATCGCGAGGCGGCGGATCGAATCCGGATGAGCCGATTCGATGCCGTCGAACAGCGGCAGCAGATCGTCGCGCGCATGCAGGTTCCAGCTCGTGTGGCGGACGACGTCGGGGTTCGACAGGTACGCGCTGTACACGGACGTCCGCCGCGCGGCCGATTATCTCGATTTTGGCAAGAAGCTGTTTTCATTATTGCGCTATCGACCGGAACCGGTTCCAACTACCATGGCGGCCGCGGCGGGCATGCTGGCCGCGACGTCGCGCGCGCGTTTCGCATGCGCGCATTCCCGTGTGCGGACGCTGCCGGCCTCGCCATGCCGGCGGATCTCGCCGACCGCACGCGCTACTCGCATAGAACAACGGGCTCACCGCCCGGAGACGCTAAAACCATGAACAAGCAACTGATCGCAGCACCGCTGCTGCTCTCGCTCGCGGGCATCGCCTCCGCGCAAAGCTCCGTCACGCTGTACGGCATTGTCGACGCGGGCGTGACCTACCGCAGCAACGAACGGGTCGGCTCGCCGGGCGCCTATACCGGGCATTCGGACGTCGGCCTGACGACCGGCAACCTGTCCGGCAGCCGCTGGGGCATCAAGGGCGCGGAGGATCTCGGCGGCGGGATGCGCGCGCTGTTCGTGCTCGAGAACGGCTTCGACATCACCAACGGCACGTCGGGCCAGGGCGGCCGCCAGTTCGGCCGGCAGGCGTTCGTCGGCGTCGGCAGCGATCGCTACGGCACGGTCACGCTCGGCCGCCAGTACACGTCGCTCGACGACTTCGTGAGCCCGGTCGGCCCGTCGTCGTTCATCGGCGGCTTCGGCGCGCACCCGGGCGACATCGACGACCTCGACCAGACCGCGCGCGTCGACAGCTCGATCAAGTACACGAGCGCGAACTACTCGGGCTTCACGTTCGGCGCGCTGTACGGCTTCGGCAGCCAGCCGGGCAGCATGAAGCAGCGCAACACGTGGAGCGTCGGCGCGGCGTACGCGGCGGGGCCGCTGCGCGTGGGCGTCGGCTACGAGCGTTCGGACAACAGCAAGACGGGCGCGACCGACCCGACCGCCGGCAAGTGGCGGAGCACCGACGACGGTCTGTTCAACTCGTCGATCAACGAAGGCTATGCGAGCGCGCAGTCGCAGCAGATCATCGCGACCGGCGCGACATACGACTTCGGCCCGGCCGTGGTCGGCGTGAACTACAGCAACGTGCAGTACCGCAGCGGTGCCCAGTCGCTGTTCAGCGGTCATGCGACGTTCAACGTCGCGGGCGTGTTCACGCGCTGGAACGTGCAGCCGCAGACGCAACTGTTCGCGGGCTACAGCTACACGCGCGGCAGCGACGTCGACGGTATCGACAACCGCGCGCAGTATCACAACGTCACGCTCGGCGCGGTCTACGACCTGTCGAAGCGCACCAGCGTGTACCTGCTCGGCGCGTACCAGCATGCGTCGGGCACGACGCTCGACGCGCTCGGCCGGCCGGTGGCCGCGACCGCATCGGTGTCGGACAAGGCGAACGGCCACTCGTCCGACTCGCGATCGCAGGCGATCGTCAGCCTCGGGCTGCGTCAGAAGTTCTGATGTCATGTGCAGCCAGTGGCCCGCATTCGATGCGGGCCACTGGCTGCGCGACGTATATCCAATCCTGTCGTATCCGGGTGGCTCGGACGGCGCGATGCCCGACGGCCCGCGCCGGAGCGCATCGCCTTCACGTTCGGCCGGCGTGCGGCCTTCCCGGTTGACCTGCGGCCGCGTCTCCTTCCGCCGAATTCTCGGCACCTCTTCCGTGCCGCCTGCATCGGCAACGGCATTCCGTTGCGCATCGTCTTATTTCACTTATTCACGATTTCCCGGCAATACGGTATGCGGCCTGCGCGTCTGGTGACGTGATGTCGCATGCGTCGGACAATATTTTTTCTCTTTCATTTTAATTTCGATTTGTAATAATTGAATCGACTTGCCGGCAATGGAAATTCAATGCGCGAGAATCAGAAAAAATGACGTATTTGTATTGGGCGATTCGGAATAAAGTGCCGGAGAAAACGGATCGCGAGAGCGCTGCCTGACGGGGATCTGCGGTGCGACCTCCGGATCGGTCGATCTTCAGTCAGCCGGCGTTGCGCGGTAAAGGAACGCAATGAACAATTCGAAGCGCAATTGAACCGGTCTTTGAAAAAATCACCAATATTTCATACGCGGCGAATTAGAGTGTCGAAAAACGATCGTCCGGGAGCATCATTCATGTTATCGAAAAAAATTCGCGCGGCATTGCTCGGGTTGTGCATGGCAATGCTGACGCCGGTCAGTCACGCACAAGCGCAATACACGACGGACTGGCTCGCGAACACGTTCGGCACGCTCGCCGCGCACGTCGGCAACGGCGCGCGCTCGCTGTGGGTCGCCCCCGAGGGCGTGATCTATACGGCGTCGCGCTGGGACGAGAACGCGGGCGGCGTCGCGATCTACCAGAACGGGCAGACGCTCGGCACGATCGGCATCCATGATGAATTCCAGGGCGGCGCGATCACCGGCAACGCGAACGTGCTGTTCGTCGCGCTCGGCTATAACCGCACGTTCGGCAGCGGCTCGGTCGGCCGCTACAACCGCAGCACGAACCAGCGCGACCTGCGCATTCCGGTCAGCACGTGGACGGGCATCCAGTACGCGGACGTGATCACGGGCCTCGCGACGACCGGCAACCTGCTGTACGTGAGCGACTTCTACGGCAACCGCGTGCGCGTCTACACGACGGACGGCGTGTGGCAGCGCGACATCGGCGTATCGGGCCCCGGCGCGCTGGCGCTCGACGCGGCCGGCAACCTGTGGGTCGCGCGCAAGAGTGCGGGCGTCGTCGCGCAGTTCGGCCCGACGGGCACGGCGATGAACACGATCCAGATGGCGGCCCGTGCGCGGCCGGCGTCGCTGTATTTCGATGCGCCGGGCGGGCAGTTGCTGGTGGGCGACGAGGGCCCCGACATGAACATCAAGATCTACACGCTCGCGGGCCAGCCCGTGCAGGTCGGCACGTTCGGCGTGCAGGGCGGCTATCTCGACACGACGTCGGGCATCAAGGGGCAGGTCGGCGACAAGCGCTTCACGCGCGTCGCAGGCATCGGCAAGGACGCGGCCGGCAACCTGTACGTGCTGAACAACGCGTGGGGCGGCGGCTGGGATCTCGGGCGCAACGGCAGCACCGACCTGCATTCGTACAACCCGACGGGCGCGCTGCAATGGAAGCTGCAGGCGCTGAACTTCGAAGGCGCCGCCGCGCCCGATCCGGTGACCGACGGCGCGTTCTTCTACAGCGGCAACAACGTGTACACCGGCACCGCGGGCGGCACGTTCGTCGCGAACACGATCGATCCGTTCAGCTATCCGAAGGACCCGCGCCTCGACATGAACGACTACCAGCGCGGCCAGCATTTCGGCCAGCTCGCGCTGGTAAGGGGCACCCGGATGCTCGTCGCGACCGGGCAGAACCCGGGCAACTACAACGTCTATCACTTCAACGGCGCGAGCGGCTACATCGCGATTCCGGACGGCTCGATTCCCGGCAAGCCGTTCAACACGACGCTGCAGGTAACGGCCGGTTTCGCGCTCGACGACAACGGCGACGTGTGGGCCGGGCTCGATCGCACCAACAACATCTCGCACTATCCGATGACGGGTTTCGACGCGGCCGGGAAGCCGACATGGGGCAAGCCGGTGCAGATTCCGATTCCGCGCACCGTGCTGCCGCTCACGCGGATCATCTACCAGGCCGACAGCGACACGATGATCCTCGCGCAGGGCATCTCGGGCAGCTGGGACTGGACCGCGATGAACGGGCACATCGAGGTCTATCGCGGCTGGAAGGCCGGCAACACGAGCACGCCGAACGTGGCGATCAACCTGACGAGCGCGAATCCGAAATCGATGGCGGCGGCCGGCCACTACCTGTTCGTCGGCTACGTGCACACGGTGCCGAACGTCGACGTGTTCGACCTGAACACCGGCAGCCTCGTCACCACGCTGACGAACTCGAACACGTCGGCGATGGACGTCGGCAACGACGTCGACTCGATGTACGGCATCCGTGCGTACCTGCGCTCGACCGGCGAATACGTGATCACGAAGGACAACTACAACGGGTCGAGCCTCGTCGTGTATCGCTGGCATCCGTGATCGTGCACGCCGCGCCGCCCGGGCCGGCCAGGTCTCATGGCGCGCCGAGCACGCGGCCGTTCACCTCGCGTCCGTACATCGAGTCGGGCGTGTCGTGGAATTTTGCGCGGGTGTCCTGCACCGAGCCGGTGAAGCGCGGGTCCTGCGGGCGTTCGTGGCTGTCCATGAAGGTCGCGACGTCCCACGCTTCCTGATCGGTCAGCGTGCCGCCGAGTCCGAGCGGCATGTTGGCCTTCACGAAGCCGGCCGCGTTGCGGATGTCGCCCATCCCCGCGCCCCAGTTGAACGAGCGCGCGCCCCAGAGCGCCGGAAAGACCGGCTTGCCGCCGCTCGATTGTCCCTGGCCGTCCGCGCCGTGACACAGCGCGCAGTGCTGCGTGTAGACGGCGGCACCGCGCGCGTAGTCGGCTTTTTGCGCGGGCGGCGGCAGTTTCGGGAAACCCTGGCCGGGCAGTTTCGTGCCGACCGGCGCGCCCTTCGCGAGCCAGTACGAATAGGTTTCGAGCGCAACGAGAATCGGATCGCCGGCCGGCGGCGCCTTGCCGTTCATGCTGTATCTGAAGCAACCCTGCAGGCGTTCGGCGAACGTGTTCACGTGGCCGTTCTTGATGCGGTAGGCCGGGTACAGCAGGTAGGCGGCCCACATCGGGCTCGAATCGGGCCGGCGGCCCGCGTCGAGGTGGCAGCTCGCGCAGGTGAGCTTGTTGCCGACGTACTTGCCCGCGAGTTCGGGCGTGTGCAGGAAGATCTGCTCGCCGAGCTTCACGGTCTTGCCGAAGTCGTCGGCGGGTATCGCGGATTCGGGCGGCGGCGTGAACGGCTTCACCGTCGTCGTTGCGGGAACGGTGGCCGCGGCGGAGGCGGAAGCGGCGGCCGGTGCGTCCTGCGGCGCGGCCGCGCAGGCGAGCGCGGGCAGCCAGGCCGCGCCGAGCAGCGCGGCACGCGCGCCGCGGATCAGCGTCGAGCGATCGATCATCGTTGTTCTCCGTTCGCGGCGCCGCCGCGCGCATAGTAGGCGGCCACCGCGTCGATATCGGCGTCGGACAGCTTGCCGGCAACCATCGGCATCAGCGCCATCGGGCCGGGCGCACGCGTGCCGCGCTTCCAGCCGTTCAGCTGGCCCGCGATGTACGCGGCCGGCTGGCCGGCGAGTGGCGGAACCGCGGTGCCTGCGCCGAGGCCGCCCGCGCCGTGGCATTGCGCACAGGCGGGCAGACCCTGCGACCAGCGTCCGCGCGTCGCGAGCCACGCGCCGGTGTTCGCCGGGTCGATCGACGCGGCGTCGGAAGCGGCAATGGCGGGCGGCGCGGGCAGGCTCGCGAAGTACGCGGAGACCGCGTCGCGATCGCGCGGCGACAGCAGTTTCGCGAGCGGCTGCATGACCGGATTCTGGCGGCTGCCGTCGGCGAACGCGGCGAGTTGAGCCGAAAGATAGGCGGCATGTGTGCCGGCGAGCCGCGGAAAGCCGGCGGCCGCGTTGCCTTCGCCCTGGGCGCCGTGGCAGCCGATGCATGCAGCCACGCCCGTCGTCGTGCCCCGGGTGGCGATGGTCTTGCCGAGCGCGACGTCGTCCGCGCGCGCGTTGCCGGCCAGGAGCGCTGCCGCGGCGAGCAGAAGCGGCCCGAACCGGCGTCGCGGTGTGTCGACCGAATCGTTCACGTGTCCCCTCCTTGTTGTCTGTCTTGTGGCGTGCGCAATTGTGCAATTGCGCGGTCAGCCCGCGTCGGGCCGGTCTTGCCGTGGCGCAAGCTGCGGTGTCGGTGCCGTCGCGTCGTATCGCCCGAAGCCGTAGCGCGCGAAAATCCGGAACGCCTCGGGCGACCGGATGAACGCGAGCCACGCGCGTGCGGCTTCCGGATGCGGCGCGTGCTTCACCATCGCGCCTGCATAGAGCGCCGTCGTATTGTGCGCGGCCGGAATGTCGATGTGCATCAGCGGATGCCCGACCTGTTCCTGGAACGCCGCTTCCGATTGCCACAGCACGCCGGCGTCGGCGCGCCCCTGCATCAGGAACAGCGCGGTTTCGCGATGATGGATGTGCGTGAGTTCGGTCGTGCCGGCGCGCACCTTGTCGTCGTAGACGGTGCGCGCGAGTGTATCGCCGCCGGCTTTCACGAGCGATGCGCGGATCTGCCGCGCGACGCCTTCGAACGCCGGGTTCGGCATCGCGAGCTTCACGTCGGGCCGCGCGAGATCGCTCAGCGACGCGATGTGCTTCGGATTGCCCGCGCGCACCATGATCGTCAACTGGTTGGTCACGTAGGGCACGGCCGGACCGTCGAGCGTGCCGTCGGCGATCAGTTCGTCGATCTTGCCGAGCCCGGCGAAATACGCGTCGGGCTCGACCGTCCACGTCATGTTGCCGACGGTGATCGTGCCGCCCGCGTGAATCTGCTTCACGAGCAGGCCGGGCGGGATCGTTTCCCAGTAGATGCGGCCGCGGTATTCCGGATGATCGGTCTCGAACTGCGCGACGAGCGGCGCCATCGCGAAGAAGTAGTTGCCGCCGACGTACAGCACGAGCTTCGGCGCGGTGAGGTCGCCGTGGAAATCGGCGAGCACGTCGACCTGCGGCACCGTGAATTCGAGGCCGCGGTTCGTCGCGTCGTTGTTGCGGCCGTCCTGCCACGGCGGAAACACGCTGTTTGAAGCATCGGCCGGGGCGGCGAGCGACAGCGTCGACGCACAGCAGAGCGCGGCCAGCGTGGCGTGCAGCGCCATGCACCAGCGGCGTCGCAACGGAGAGCGCGTGCGGATCGGTGTCATCGAGCGCCTCATTTCGCGTAGGTGAAACCGGCGTGCTGCAGCTCGGGCAGCGTGCCGACCACGCCCGGCGTGACGATCGCCGATGGAATCACATGGTTGGTCAGGTCGGCGGCGAGCGCGTCGAGCGGGAGCTTGTCCGGATTCGCATTCGCGCGGTCGAGCCGTTCCGCGAGCTCCCAGATCGCGTTGTGGCACGCCAGGAACACGACGCCGCGCTGCTGCAGCGCGGCGATGCTGTTGTCGTGCGACGAGAACGCGCCATCAGGTAGTTCGTGATCCTTCGCGTCTTTCGACTGCGCGGGTTTCGCGGCGAGCAGCGTGTTGGTCGCGAACGCGGCGCCGGCGAATGTCGAGAGGCCGTATTTGTCCCACGCGGCCGGGTCGAACAGCGCGAGATGCGCGGCGCCGTGCGTGGCCGACACGACGAGGAAGTCCGGATGACCGAACCCCCAGACCTGCGCGTTCAGCGCATTGCGCATCAGGTTCAGCCACGGGCCGCCGAGCTCGGTGTTGTCCCACACCTGCTTCGGGCCGCCGCGATAGCCGATCACTTCCATGAGCGCCGCGTGATCCCATTGATCGGGACGCTCGACGATCATCGGCACCGTCTTGAAGTCGCGTCGTCTCGGCGTGGCCGCGAGGCGGCGGGTGAGGTCTGCGAGGCGCGTCGCGCCGCCGGCCAGCAGCGCGCCGGATTCGGGTGTCGCAGCCTGCGCGGCGCGCGCGGCGCCGAGCAGCGCCGTGCCGGCCGCGAGGCCGAGTGTCTTGAGCGCGCCGCGGCGCGCATCCCGGTCGGACATCGAACTCTCCCATATCGTTTTTGTGGGGGCGTGCCGCAGCGCCGTGCCGCTGCGCAGCGTCGCCATCGCGTAGCCAGTCTAGAGGCGCGCGATCGACAGCGGAAATCGCGATATCGGATGGGAGATATTCGAGGGTGCGATGATTGGATGAAACGACAAGGCCGCGCGGTGCCGACTCATGCGGCGCCGCGCGGCCTTCGTCAGCCTTGAAAGGTCAGTGTGCGGTGCGTTCGCGCAGCACTTCCGACGGCCGTGCGTTGCGCACGAACACGCCGGCCAGCACCGCGCCCGCGAGTGCGATCGCGCCGGCCAGCACGAACGCGGACGCGAACGAGCCGCTGCGCTCGACGATGAAGCCGGTCACCGCCGGCCCGATCACGCCCGACAGGCTGCCCATGCAATGCAGGAAGCCGCTGACGCCGCCGACGCGCGCCGGATGCACGACGTCCTGCACGATCGCCCAATAGATCGCACCCGTCACGTACAGGAAGAACAGCGACACCGACATCAGCGCGACCGCGCCTTGCGTCGACTGCACGGCGCCCGCGACGGCCACGCACGCGCCGGCGCCGAGCAGGCAGGTGACGAGCACGATCCGGCGCGACAGCAGCAGGTTGCCGGTGAGCCGGTACAGCGCATCCGAGATCGCGCCGCCGCACGCAAGGCCGACCGTGCCGACGAGCCAGGGCACGACGGTGGCGACGCTCATCTCCTTGATGTTCAGATGGTGCGCACGCACGAGGTAGCTCGGGAACCAGCTCAGGAAGAAGAACAGCACGTAGTTGTAGCTGAAGAACGCGGCGGCCGTCGCGAGGATGCGCGGCTGGCGCACGTAATGCGACAGCGTGTGTGCGGGCGTTGCGGGGCCGGCGGCGGCACCTGCGTGGGCGGGCGCGGCGGCGGGTGTCGCTGCGGGCGCACCCGCTGCGTCGCCGACCGGCGTGGCCGGACGGTCCGAGGTCGACATCATCCACACGACGACCCACACGAGCCCGATCGCACATACGATCCAGAACGCCGGCCGCCAGCCGAAGTGCGCGGCCAGCAGGCCGACGATCGGCCCGGCGATCGCGCCGCCGAGCGGCGACCCGGCGCTGAGCAGGCCCATCGCGGTCGCGGCGGCGTCGCGCGGCAGCCAGTTGTTGACCATCTTGTTCGCGGCCGAGCACAGCGGCCCTTCGGCCATGCCGAACAGCAGCCGCACGATCAGCAGGCTCACGAAGCCGACGGTGAGCGCGGTCATTCCGCAGAACACCGACCACAGCCCGACCGACAGTACGTATACGAGCTTCGGCCCGAGCCGGTCGGACGCGAGCCCGCCGATGAAATTGAACAGCGCGTAGCCGATGAAGAACGTGCTGAAGACGAGGCCCATCTGCGCGGCGTCGATGCCGAGATCGGTCTGCACGATCGGCGCGACGATCGACAGCGCGACGCGGTCGAGATAGTTGATGCCATACACCAGGAACAGCAGGAATACCGTGAACCACGCCTGCGACTTCTGCTTCATGTCCGTCTCCTTCGTGCCGGTGGGCCGGCTGTCATGGTTGTCTTGTCGATCGTTTGCCGCGTCGGCATGTGCGTCAGCGGGCAGGGGCACTGCGCGGTTCGCTGAGGAATCCTGCGAACCGGGGTAAGCGGTCGTTCAGCGCGCGTACAACGGTGCGAGCAGCCCATCGGTGCCGCTCGCGCGTAGCGTCGCGAGATGGGCACCGATGCGCGTGATCACTGCATCGGGCCATGCCGCCGAACCGGCGAGCGCGAGGCTGCCGAGGGCGGCCCGAACCGCGCTGGTGGCATCGCCGGCTGCCGACAGCGTCGCGCCGAGTGCGGCCGCGCCCGGATCGCTGACCGTGAGCGCGCGGCCCGATTCGTCGCGCGCGGTGGCGAGGTAGTGCAGCCAGAGCGCGAGCGCGCGTTCCAGATACGGCCGCTCGATACCGGTCGCCGCGCTTTCGCCAAGCGCCGGCAGCCAGCGCAGCGGCACCTTCTGTGTGCCGTCCATCGCGATCTGTTCGGTGCGATGCGCGAGCGTCGGATTGCGGAAGCGCTGCACGAGCGTCGCGCAATAGCTGTGCGCGTCATAGCCGGACGGCACGTCGACGGTCGCGAGCAGGTCGCGCGTCATCACGCCGTCGACGAGCGCCGCGATCGCCGGATCGGCCATCGCGTCGGACACCGTCGCGCGGCCGCGCAGCTGCCCCGCATACGCGATCGCTGAATGCGAGCCGTTCAGCAGCCGCAGCTTCATCGTTTCGTAGGGCCGCACGTCGCCGACGAGGTGCGCGCCGGCGTCTTCCCAGCGCGGGCGCGGGCCGGCGAAGCGATCCTCGATCACCCATTGCGAGAACGGCTCGCAGACGATCGCGGCCGCATCCCGCGCGCCGAGATGGGCGTGCGCCCAGTCGAGCGATTCGGGCGTCGCGGCCGGCACGATCCGGTCGACCATGCTGTTCGGGAACGCGACGTCGTCGCGGATGCGCCGCGCGAGCGCGCCGTCGATGCGTTCCGCGTAGTCGATCAGCAGCGCGCGCAGCGTGTCGCCGTTCGCCGTCATGTTGTCGCAGCAGACGACGGTCAGCGGCGCACGGGCCGACCGCAGGCGCAGGCCGGCCGCGATCACGCCGAGCGCGGTGCGCGGCGTGTCGGGTGTCGCGAGATCCTGCCGGATCGCGGGATCGTCGGCATCGAGACCGCCGCCGGGGCGGCGGCAATAGCCTTTCTCGGTGACGGTCAGGCTGACGATCGACACGGCCGGATCGGCGATCAGCGCCAGTAGCGCGGGCAGCGATTCGGGCGCGAACAGCGCGTCGTGCACCGCACCGACGATGCGCGCGCGCGCGCCTTGGCCATCGCGTTCGATCACCGTGTACAGGTGATCCTGCGCGGCGAGCAGGTCGACGGTATGGCGCCGCCGCAGTTCGACGCCGACGATGCCCCAGCGGAGGTCGCCCTGTTCGAGCACCGTTTCCGTATGCAGCGCCTGGTGCGCGCGATGGAACGCGCCGAGGCCGAGATGGACGATACCCGTGCGAACCGCTTGCCGGTCATAACCGGGACGGCCCGTGCCGGGCGGCGCGGTGCGCAGAAAATCGGGGGCAGATAACATGACAGTCGTCAACGGTCCGTACCATGGTAGATGGAGGAATGCCTGCAGGTTATTTCGAGTTTTACGGCGAAGTTATCGGTGTAAACGCTAGATCGCCTGAAATCGACTGCTTATGTACCATGGTAGATATCGATATCAAGTCGGATCCATCGCAACCATGAGCGAAACGGCAGCATTGGAAGAAGCGGACGTCGTGGTCACGGCGCTGCAGGGGTTCTCGCTGGACGAGAGCCGGTCGTATACGGAGCAGGTGCATGCGCTGCTGCGCCACGCGATCGTGCGCGGCGCGCTGCCGCCGCGCACCGCGCTGTCGGAGGCGGTGATCTCCACGACGATCAAGGTCAGCCGCACCCCGGTGCGCGAGGCGTTCGCGCAGCTCGCCGACGAGCGGCTCGTGCAGATCATCCGGAAGGTCGGCACGCTGGTCGCGCCGATTCCGGTGTCGATCCTCGAGGAAGGGCGCTTCGCGCGCAGCACGCTCGAATGCGCGAACCATGTCGAGCTCGCGCAGAAGATCACGCCGGCGCAGCTCGCGGAGCTGTCGCGGATCATCGACGCGCAGCGCGAGGCGGTGGCCGTGGGCGACGTCGAAGCGTTCTTCGATCTCGACGAGGCAATGCACGGCCGGATGTTCGCGTTCGCGGGCCGGCCGCACGTGTGGGAAATGCTGCAGCCGATGAAGCGCCAGTTCGATCGTGTGCGCTGGCTGCTGCTCGACCGCGTCGAGGATCACGCGCGCCGCGCGCTGCAGGAACACGAACAGATTCTCGCGCACATCGCGTCGCGCAACATGGCGCTGCTCGGCGCATCGGTCGCGGCGCACGTCGACCGGATCGGCTCGCATCTGCCGGAAGTGCGCAGCCGCGCGCCCCATTACTTTGTCGACTGAAACGCCCGCTGGAGGAGCGCAGTGAAAATCGAACGCTTGCAGACCATCGTCACGTGTCCGGGCCGGAATTTCGTGACGGTGAAGATCGTGACCGACGAAGGCGTCCACGGCCTCGGCGACGCGACGCTCAACGGGCGTGAGCTCGCGGTGCGCGCGTACCTGGAAGACCACGTGTTTCCGTGCCTCGTCGGACGCGACCCGCGCAACATCGAGGACATCTGGCAATACCTGTATCGCGGCGCGTACTGGCGGCGCGGGCCCGTGACGATGACGGCGATCGCCGCGATCGACATGGCGCTGTGGGACATCCTGGGCAAGCTCGCGGGCATGCCCGTCTATCAGCTGCTCGGCGGCAAGAGCCGCGACGGCCTGATGGTATACGGCCACGCGAACGGACGCGATCACGAGGAAGCGGTCGACGCGGTGCGCGCGCACATCGAGGCCGGCTACCGCGCGATCCGCGTGCAGTCCGGTGTGCCGGGGCTCGACAAGGTGTACGGCGTCGGCAAGACGGCCGGCGCGTACGAGCCCGCCGAGAAGGGGCTGCCGCCCGAGGAGCCGTGGGACACCGCGCTCTACCTGCGCCACACGCCGGAACTGTTCCGCAAGGTGCGCGACGCGGTCGGCGATGCGCCGCACCTGCTCCACGACGCGCATCACCGGCTCACGCCGATCGAGGCCGCGCGGCTCGGCCGCGATCTCGAGCCGCATCGCCTGTTCTGGCTTGAGGACGCGACACCCGCGGAGAACCAGGACGCGTTCCGCCTGATCCGCCAGCACACGACGACGCCGCTCGCGGTCGGCGAGGTATTCAACTCGATCTGGGATTGCAAGGACCTGATCCGCGACCAGCTGATCGACTACATCCGCGCGACCATCGTGCACGCGGGCGGCATCACGCACGTACGGCGCATCGCCGACTACGCGGCGATGTACCAGGTGCGCACCGGTTTCCACGGCGCGACCGACCTGTCGCCCGTCTGCATGGCGGCGGCCGTGAATTTCGGGCTGTGGGCGCCGAACTTCGGCATCCAGGAACTGATGCCGCACAGCGCGCTGACCGACGAAGTGTTTCCGCACAGCTACCGCTTCGAGGACGGCTATCTCGTGATGGACGACGTGCCGGGCCTCGGCGTCGACATCGACGAGACGCTGGCCGCGAAATATCCGTACGAGCGCGCGTACCTGCCGGTCGCCCGGTTGCGTGACGGATCGATGTGGAACTGGTGAGCGCCGAAGACCAGAAGGAGAGAACCGAAATGTTGAGCGTCGTTGTCGATCGTCCGAACAGCATGGGCGTGCGCGAGGTGCCGCTGCCCGCGGCAGCCGCCGGAGAAGTGCGCGTGAAGGTGCGCTATGCGGGCATCTGCGGGTCGGACCTGCACATCTTTCACGGCAAGAATCCGTTCGTGTCGTATCCGCGCATCATCGGCCACGAGTTCGTCGGCACGATCGAGTCGGTCGGCGCGGGCGTCGACGCCGCGCGGCTCGGCGAGACCGTCGCGGTCGATCCGGTGATCAGCTGCGGGCATTGCCACGCGTGCACGATCGGCCGGCGCAACGTCTGCCGGCACCTGACCGTGCTCGGCGTGCATCGCGACGGCGGCTTCAGCCAGTACACGTGCGTGCCGGCCGGCAATGCGTACCGGATTCCGGACGCGATCGCCGAACCCTGCGCGGCGATCGTCGAGCCGTTCGCGGTGGCCGCGAACGCGACGTCGCGCACCGGCGTGCTGCCGGGCGACGTCGCGTTGATCTATGGCGCCGGCACGGTCGGGCTGACGATCCTGCAGGTGCTCAAGCGCGTGTACGGCATTCGCGCATTCATTACCGACCGGCTCGACGCACGGCTTCAGCTCGCGCGCAAGTGCGGCGCGGCCGAGGACGAAATCATCAATACGAGCGTCGAGTCGTTGCCCGACGCGCTGGAAAAGCGCGGCGTCGACGGCGGCCCGACGCTGATCTTCGATGCGGTCTGCCATCCGTCGATTCTCGAGGAGGCCGTGCGGATCGCCGCGCCGGCCGGCCGGATCGGCGTGCTCGGGTTTTCGTCTGAGCCGTCGGCGATCGTGCAGGCGGAGCTGACGAAGAAGGAATTGACGCTCGCGGCATCGCGGCTGAACTGCGCGATGTTCCCGCAGGTGATTGACTGGATTGCCCGCGGGCTGATCCAGCCGGAGCACATCGTTACGCACAAGGTGGGCTTTCGCGACGTCGCGCAGGCGTTCGAGATGGCCGAGCGCAATCCCGAGCAAAGCTGCAAGATCCTGCTCGATTTCGCGGGCGGCTGAGACCGGCTCGCGTCGACGGCCGGGGCGCGTGGCACGGCCCCGGCCCCGGCCACCCGGCGCGAAGATGCGTCAGAACGACACTGTCGTCGTCAGCGTGACGAGCCGCGGCTCGCCGACCGCGACGATCAGGTTGCTGTTGCTCGACGGATAGTAGGTCTTGTCGAGCAGGTTCTTCACGTTGAGCTGGATGCGCGTCGGGAACTTGCCGATCGTCGTTTCGTAGGCCGCGAACGCATCGACGGTCACGTAACCGGGCAGCGTGAAGCTGTTCGCGGTGTCGCCGGGCCGTGCGCCGACGAGCCGCGCGCCGCCGCCGAAGCGCCAGCGCCCCGGGAGGTTCGCGATCGCCGTGTCGTACACTGCGAACAGGCTGCCGGTATGGCGCGCGACGTTGACGAGCGGCGTGTTGCTGTCGCGGTCGTTCGCGTTCGTGTACGCATAGCTGCCGATCAGGCTCAGGTGCCGCGTGAGCTGCCCGGCGACGTCGAGTTCGATCCCGCGCGAGCGCGCGGTGCCGATCGTCGACGTGATGTCGTTGACCGTGACCGCGACCGCGACGTTGCGCTTGTCGATCTGATAGGCCGCGAGCGTGCCGGTGATGCCGGGCTTCAGGCTGAACTTCAGGCCGGCTTCCAGCACGCGGCCGAATTCCGGCGCGAGCGGCGCGGCCACATTCGACGCGACGTTCGGCTTGAACGAACGGCTCACGTTCGCATACGCGGTCAGCGACGGCGTGAGCGCATACGCGAGCCCGAACTGCGGCAGCCACACGTTGCCGTGCGAGCGGTCGGCGAACACGAACGGCCGCCCCATTCCCGATTCCTGCTGCCAGTCCTCCCAGCGCAGCCCGCCGACCGCGGTGAGCCGGTCGGTGATCTTCACCGAGTCCTGCACGATCATCGAATACGTGTGGACCTTCGAGAGCGAATCGCTCTGCTTCGCGCTCACCGTGCCGCCGGGCGCGAGCAGGCCGTAGACGGGATCGTAGAGATCGAAGCCCTTCGTCGCGGTGCCGCGGATCGTGTCGCCGCGGAAGCTGCGCTGCCGCTCGTATTCGCCGCCGATATAGAGCGCGTGGTTCATCCCCGCGAGCGTCAGGTTGCCGAGCAGGCCGAGCGTCGCGATCTGGTCGGAGTCGTTGCGCCCGAGGTTCGCGTCGGACGAGCGCGACAGCGCGCCGGTCGTGCTGTTGAAGGCGGTCGCGCGGGCGATGTATTGATCGTAGCGGTCGCGGCCCCAGCCGTAGGTCGCGCGCACGCGCCATGCGTCGGAGAAGCGGTGCTCGACGCGCGCGCGCAGCGTTTCCTGGATGCCGCTGCTTTGCGCCCACGCTTCCTCGTAGCGGCGATAGCGCAGCGCATCGTCGGGGCGGCGGTTCACGAGCACCGTGCCGCGATCGAACGGCATCGTGTAGTCGACGTACTGGTAGCTGACGTCGATCGACGTGTTCGCGTCGTGCCACGACAGCGCGGGCGCGATCAGCGCGTTGCGCTCGCGGCCGAAGCTGCGCCAGTAGCGGCTCGTGTCGTATTCGCCGGTGAGCCGGAACGTGAGCGTGCCGCCCGCGACCTGCCCCGGTTTGCCGAGCGGGCCGGTCAGGTCGAACTGTGCGCTGCTGCCGCCGTGGCTCGTGCGCGAGGCCGAGATCGAGCCGCCGAACGTATCCTCCGGCTTGCGCGTGACGAGGTTGATCACGCCGCCCGGGTCCTGCATCCCGTACAGCAGCGAAGCCGGGCCCTTCAGCACTTCGACGCGGTCGATCGTCGCGAGGTAGCTGTGCAGCACCGGCGTGCGCACGCCGTCGACCAGCACGGAGCCGTCGTTGTTCGAGCCGAAGCCGCGCTTGATGAACGCGTCGCGCGTGCCGCCGAGCGTGTTGGTCTGCGTGACGCCACTGATGTTGCCGAGCACGTCATCGAGCGAGCGCGCCTGCTGGTCCTGCATCACGCTGCTGCTGACCACGGCTACCGATTGCGGAATCTCCTTGAGCGGGCGATCGTCGCCGCCGGCGACGTTGCTCGTGCGCGGCTGGTAGCCGACGGTCGGATCGACGGCTGACGATGCGCTGACGCTGATCGTCGGCAGTTCGCGTTCGGGGCGCGCGGGCGTCGACGAGGGCGAGGACGTGGCCGCCGAGGCCGTGGCGGCGGGTTCGGCATCCGCATGCGCGCCGCTTGCGACGCAAAACGTGATCAGGGCAGGCAGGCTCGCGCGCCACGGACGAAGAGTCCGGGCGCGGTGGGGCGTTCGGCGGGATGGCATGAATCGATGAATGGACGGAGTGCTAAGGACGATGACGCGGGCCGCAGCGCCTTTACTGCGTCGCGCGGAGGATGCGCATGATATACGTAATGAGAATCGTTTGCAATTGTAAAGAGGCCGATTCGAACCGGGCATCGCGATTGCCGGGCCGCCGGCCGTCTGCTACCGTAGCGCCCAAAATCAGACGCAGTGAAATTCAATGAGAGCCGGGGGCCGCACCATGTCATCTTCCTGTCACGTCGCGTGCCGCGCGACGTCGCGCACCGCAGCCGACCGTGCGGGTGCTGAAGTGATCGCAGCCGTGTTCCACGATTCGAACGATTGACGCAACGGCAGCACGATCATTCAGTGGTGTTTCGCCGGCCAGCCGGCGAAGCGCCGCGATCGATTACTTCAACCACCACGCTTGACGGGAGACCACCCAATGAAAAAGAGTTCCGCGCCGTTCATGACGGCCGCGCTGGCTGCCTGCGCGATGCTGGCGGGCGTTCACCAGAGCGGTTACGCCGCGCCGGCTGCCGAGCCCGCGATCGATGCGCACTACGCCACCGTGATCGAGGCCTACACGCAGGACATGGCAGCCGCGAAGACGAAATACGATGGCAGGCGCCTCGCGTTCGTCGGCGCGGTGATGCGGATGGGCAGCGACCCGGGCGGCACGTACTTCGGTGCGTTGACGGCCGACGGCGAGCAGTTCGACACGCATTTCGACGCGGCCGACCAGGCCGCGTTGAAACCGAAATTCCCGGGCGGCGAGATCAAGCCGTTCACGGCGTCCGCGAATTTCCGCTTCAGCTGCGTGAACGAAGGTTATATCGACGCGCCGGTGCTGCCGGGGCTGAAGCTGTCGCATTGCCGGCTCGCCGATTGATCGAGGTGCGGTGTCCGGCGTTCAGAACTTCTGCTGGATGCCGGCCATCACGCCGAGCTGATTCATCCCGGTGCCGACCGTCCCGCCGGCGGCAACCGCGTTCGCGGCCAGCGCGCTGTTGAACATGTAGCCCACCGACGTATAGACGGTCGTCCGCTTCGACAGGAAATAGTTCGCGCGCCCGACGACCAGCGTGGCGTTCGTGCCTTCCTTGTTTTCGCGGCGTTGCAGGTAGCGCACGCCCTGCAGGTCGAGCGCGAGGTAGGGCGTCGCGTAGTACGTGCCGCCCGCGAACACGATGTCGGCCTGCAGGTGCTCGGCCGCCGCGAGGTTGCGGCGGATCCACCCGGCGCCGAGTTTCGCGGGGCCGATCTTCACGTAGCCCGCGACGATATCGCGCGTGTCGGTGTAGGCCGGATTGTTCAGCGGCGCGAGCGCGCCGCCGCCGCCGCGCATCACGTCGTGCGACGCGGCCAGCCCGAAATTGCTCGCGTCATACGCGAGCATCGCCGTGTATTGGCGGCACGCGACGATGTCACCGGGCACCTGTCCGGCGCAGCCCGTCGCCGACGGCCCCGCCGGCCCGGCCGCGTCGCGGCCGAAGCTGTAGGTCGCGCCGAGCGTCACGCCGTGGAACGTGCCCTTGTAGCCGATCGCATTGTCGCTGCGCGCGTTCGGCAGATACGAGTCGAAATCCGCCATCGAATGAATCGACGGGCCGATCACGTCGGCATTGGTCAGCACGATCATCGACATGTTCATCTGGCGGCCGAGGGTCAGCGCGCCGAACGGGCTGTTCACGCCCACGTTGGCTTGCCGCCCGAACAGGCGCCCGCCGTAGTTCAGCACGCCGGTGCCGGGCTGGAAGCCGTTTTCGAGCACGAAGAAGGCCTGGTAGCCGCCGCCGAGATCCTCCGTGCCTCTCAGGCCCCAGCGTGACGGCACTTCGCCGGTCAGCGTCGGCATCCCGGTGAACGATCCGCCGCGCGCGGCGTTGTTGTAGTAGGACACGCCGGTATCGATGATCCCGTACAGCGTGACGCTGCTTTGCGCGCAGGCCGGTCCGGCCAGCGCCATCGCCGTCGCCGTCGCGAGTGCGACGCCCAGTTTCGTTTTCATGGCTGTCTCCAAACAGTATGTAGATCTACTTATCGATTTATTTATTGCCCCGGACATGCCCGGGATGCCGACGGGTATCGGCAGGACTGCGGGTGTCGCGTGTTACGAGATCGCCGGATCGCGTTGCCGGTGCGGCGCCGCGACACGCGCGCCCGCCACGGCGACGGCGATTGCCGCGCCGGCCATCGGCACGAGGAACGCGAAATAGAGATGGGGCACGGACCAGCCGTCGTCCAGCAGCGCACCGACCGTCATTGGCGACAGGATCGCGCCGAGGCGGCCGATGCCGACCGCGAGACCGATGCCGGTCGTGCGGATCTCGGCGGGATACGGCGTCGGCGACAGCGCGTACATGCCGGCAACGCATGCGTTGATCACGGCGCCGAGGAACACCGCGACGGTCATCCCGATGCCGAGCGAGCCGGTGTTCGCGCCGAACACGACCATCAGTGCGCCGCCCAGCAGCAGCGTCGCGCCCAGCAGGCTGCGCAGGCGGAACCGGGTCGACAGCAGGCTGAACAGCGACGCACCCGCGATGCCGCCGAGGTTGAGCAGCACGCCGCCGGTCACGCCCTGCGAGGCCGACAGGCCGGCCTGGACCAGCAGCTTCGGCGTCCAGCTCACGACGAAATAGAAGCTGCCCATCACGAGAAAGAACGCGACCCACAGCGCGATCGTGCGACGCGTGAGCGGCGCGCGCAGCACGGCCGTCCAACTTGACGCGGGGCTCGCCGTGTCGACGGACGCAGTCGCGGCCGGCAGCGCGTCGATCGGCGCGCGCTTCATTCTCGCGAGGATGCGGTTGATCTTCTGCAGTGCGTTGTCGGGACGCCGCGCCAGCAGGAAGTCGAGCGATTCCGGCAACAGTGCGAGCACCATCGGGATCGCCATCAAGGTCAGGATGCCGCCGAACGCGAACACGCTGCGCCATCCCCATACCGACAGCAGATAACCGGCGATGACGCCGCCGGCGGTGGCGCCGATCGCGTAGCCGGTCGACTGCATGCCGATCGCGGCGCTGCGCCATTTGTTCGAGGCGTACTCGCCGCTGATGACGGTCAGGCTTGCGAGCATCCCGCCGATGCCGAGCCCGGTATAGGCACGTGCGACGGCGAGTTGCAACGTGCTGTGCGTGGCCGCACAGGCCAGCATTCCGGTCGAGATCACGGCGAGGCAGAGCAGGATGATGCGGCGGCGGCCGACGCGGTCGGCCAGCGGGGCGATCAGTACCGAGCCGATCCCCATGCCGGCCAGCCCGGCGCTCAGCAGCAGGCCGATTTCCTTGCCGCTCAGTTTCCACTCGGCGGCCAGGTGCGGTGCGGCAAACGCGATGGCCAGCACGTCGAAGCCGTCGAGCATGTTCAGCACGACGCAGGCCGTGACCGCCATCGTCTGGAACGCGCTCATCGGGGACGCGTCGATCGTATTGCGGATATTGTCGCTCACGTCAAAGATCCTTGATAAAAATAGTATGACTAATCGAATGGGATGAAATCGAAGCCGGCAGCTGCGAACGGGACGAAAGCGAATGCGTGGGTTGATGGCCAACCCGGGGAACGCCCATCGCGCCGGCTCGCGTCGTTCGCGCGCCGGCGCGAGGGTTACGCGGGGTCGGGCTGCATCAGCAGCCGCTCGATCACGCGCCGCGCGCGATTGGGGCCCGCGTCTACATGAATGTCGATCTGGCGGCCGTGCGGAAACCGCAACTGATTCCGGTATTGCGCTTCGATCACGGTCTTGTCTTCATCGAACGTCGCCGCGGATTGCTCGATGACCGTTCGCGCGATGCGTTCGACGTCGTGTTGCGGATTGGTCGCGACGGTCCAGAAGTAGTGCGTCGTCGTTTCCGTCTCGGGCGTGATGCCGTGGAAGCCGCGCATGTGAAAGCCGCCGCGCGCCGGATCGTGCAGGTCGCCGATGCCGGCGTCCATCGCGCCGGTCCAGATCCGGATATGCGACACGTGGAATTCGATTTCCTGCCAGCGGTCGACGCGGCCCGCGAACGGCCACGCGGCCGTGTAGGTCGGCGGCGGGTCGGACTCCGGCATCCGGCGGACCAGCGTCACCGTGTCGCCGTCGCTGCTGACGCGGGTTTCCGCGCCCATATGCAGCGGCGCGTTACCGCCGATCGTTTTCAGATGAACGTAGCCGAGGTGGCTCAGGTCCATCAGGTTGTCGTGAATCAGCTGATACGGCGCGTCGTAATGGTAGTGGCCGCCGCCGAACCGGTATTGCGGATCCGTGTGGAACGCATAGCGCGGCGGCGCGCAGGTCGGTTGGGCGTGCGCGTCGGCGCCGATCCAGATCCATACGATCGCGTCCTGCTCCTGCACCGGATACGACGCCACGCACGCCTTCGCCGGAATGCGTTCCTGGCCGGGAATCTCCACGCAGGTGCCGCCGCGGTCGAACAGCAGCCCGTGATAGCCGCAGCGCAGGCCGCGCGCTTCGAGCGAGCCGCACGACAGCGGCAGCGACTTGTGGCAGCAGCGATCCTCCAGCGCGCCGACTTCCCCGGACGGCAACCGGAACAGGACGACCGGACGGCCGAGCAGCGTGCGGGCGACGGGTTGGTCCGTCAGTTCGGATGACAGCGCGGCGACCCACCATCGGTCGACCAGGAATTGAGCAGTACTGATGGGGGGCCGGGCATGTTGTTCCATTGATCGTCTCCAGTATTGTGGTTGGCCGCCGCGTATCGGGCGGTCCGTCTACAGATCGAGGACCAGCAGGTCGCTTCGCGATCGGGAGCAGCACGGCATGAACTGGTCGCCCGCCGCTTGTTCCGCGTCCGTCAGATACGAATCGCGATGATCGGGCTCGCCTTCGAGCACGCGCGTCACGCAGGTGCCGCATACGCCTTGCTCGCACGACGTCAGCACGTCGACGCCATTGGCCGCCAGCGCCGCGATGACCGTGCATTCGGCCGGCACGTCGATCACCTTGCCGCTGCTCGCGATCCGGACCTGGAATGCACGATCCGCGCCGGACGACGCAACCGCGCCGCCGAAGAACTCGTAGTGCAGCCGCGCTTCGGCCCAGTTGCGCTCGCGCGCGGCGTTCAGCACCGCATCCATGAAGCCGCGCGGGCCGCATACGTACAGGTGCGTGCCGTCCGGCGCGGCGGCGAGCACCGCGGCCAGGTCGAAGCGTTGCGCGGGGTCGCCGTCGTCGACGTGGAAGCGGACGCGGTCATGGAACCCGGCGGCGTTGATGCGCTCGACGAAGGCCATGCGATCCGTCGAACGCGCGCAGTAGTGCATGTCGAACGGCAGGCCGGACGAGAACAGCCGTTCCGCCATGCTGAGGATCGGCGTGACGCCGATTCCGCCCGCGAGCAACACGTGGTGCGGGGCGTCGGGCGCGAGCGGGAATTGATTGCGCGGCATGCCGATCCGCACGGTGTCGCCTTGCCGGACTTGGTCGTGAATCGCGCGCGACCCGCCGCGGCCCTCGGCATCGCGCAGCACCGCGATCTGGTAGCGATCGCCGTGCTCCGGGTGGTTGCACAGCGAGTACTGGCGCACGAGCCCGCCCGGCAGATGCACGTCGATATGGGCGCCGGCGTCGAAGCGCGGCAGGGGCGAACCGTCATCGCTGACGAATTCGAGGCCGCAGATGTCGCGCGCTTCCTGCCACTTGCGGGCCACGCGGACCGTCAGCGTCGCGGCGCTCATGACGCCTCCTTGATCTGCGCGACCGGAATCACGGGCCGCTGCGGGCTCGCCGCACCTTCTTCGGCGAGCAGCCGCTCGATCACCTTGCGCGACAGCACGCCGCCGGCGTCGATGTTGAGCTTGAGCAGCTTGCGCTCCGGCCACTGCTCGAGGTTGAGCTGCTGGCGCTCGAGCATCTCGAGGTCCTCGGCGAAGATCTTGCCCTGGCCTTCGCGAATCTCGGCGGTCAGCGCGTGATCGTCGGGCCGGAAGTTGCGCGCCATCCCCCAGAAGTACCAGATCGAGGTGTCCGTCTCCGGTGTGATGAAGTCGACCACGATCGACGACGCCTTCAGCTCCGCCGGCGCGTCGTAGCCGCCGTGGCCCGCATGCGCGACGCCCACTTCGATCATCACGTGGCTCGGCGGCGTGAAGCGGCAGATCTGCCAGCGGTCGACCGGCACGTCGTCGGCCAGCCCGTTGCCGCGCAGCGCCATCCGCCAGAACGGCGGCGGCATCACGTTCTCCATGAAGCGGCTGGTGACGACTTCGTCGCCATTGCTGGTGGTCTTCGGCGCGGCTTCGTCGATCTCCTTCTGGCCGATGCTCGTCGCATGCACGTAGGTCTCGTGCGTGAGGTCCATCAGGTTGTCGATCATCAGCCGGTAGTCGCAACGGATGTGATACAGGCCGCCGCCGTGCGCCCAGGCCGGATCTTCGGCCCACTGCAGCGCGAGCAGCCTGGCGGGATCGGCTTCGGACGCCTCGCCCGGCCAGACCCAGACGAACCCGTACCGCTCGACCACCGGAAAGCTGCGGATCGGCGGAAAGCCGCCGACGCGCTGGCCCGGCATGCCGGCCGTCTTGCCGTTGCAGCCCATTTCGAGCCCGTGATAGCCGCACACGAGCACGCCGTCACGCACGAAGCCCAGCGACAGCGGCGCACCGCGGTGCGGGCAGAAATCCTCGAGCGCGGCGACCTGGCCGTCCGCCGCGCGGTAGAACACCATCGATTCGTTGCAAATCTTGCGTCCCAGCGGCTTGCCGTCGATCTCGTCGGGCGTGCAGGCCACATACCAAGCGTTCTTGAGAAACACGTTGTTCGTCTCCTTCAGGGCGGTGCCGCCGGTACGCGGCAACTCGTCATTCCGTGTACTGAATGTGATTCAGTGTACTCATTGAGATTGGCTGGAGCAAGGCGAGCGGTATACTGGTTTTCCCGGGAAATGGCGCGAGGCAGCGCCATGCCGTCGGCGCACGCAACGGCGTGCGCCGCCTATGTCATCGACTCATTCATGGAAAAAACGAATCCCGCCGACGCGCCGGTTTTCCCGCTCGACCTGTACGACGAGCCCGGGCACCTGATCCGGCGCGCGCACCAGATCGCGGTCGCGATGTTCTACGAGAAGCTGGGCCGGGACGTGACGCCGGTGCAGTACGCGGTCCTGCGGATGCTCTACGAGTGCCCGGGGCTCGATCAGGTGACGCTCGCGCAGCGGGTGGCGCTCGACACGTCGACCACTGCCGATCTCGCGGTCCGGCTCGAGGCGAAAGGATTGATCGTCCGCGAAGTGCTGCCGCGGCGTCAGCGGCGCCTGCTGCTGACGCCGGCGGGCGTCGAGCTGCTCACGCACCTGATTCCGTCGGTGAAGGAATTGCGTGCCGGCCTGTTCGACGGCATGGGCGAGGACGACTCGCAGGAACTGATGCGCCTGTTGCGCAAGTTCGTCCATCTGAACAACGAGCAGAGCCGCGCGCCGCTGCGGGTCGGCGAGGAGTCGTAGCGGTTGGGCTCCGCTCGATGGAGCAGGTGATGCGGCAAGGCGCCAGGCGCGCCGCACCGCCTGCCGGCGTCACGGGCGTGACGCTTCGCCTTCCAGCCGCCGCACCGCTTCCGCGACTTCGTTCCTGAAGCGCACCAGCGCCGCCTGCTCCGGCGCGGGCGGCTGCACGGCCGCCCACAGCATGTCGATCAGCTGCGTGGCCGTCGTTTCCGTATCGAGCTTGCGGTGCCCGAGGATCGCATCCCACAGCACGTGCTCGATCGGCCCGAACACCATCGAACGCAGCAGGCTCAGCGGCATGTCGCGGCGCACCTGCCCGGCCGCCTGGCCGCGCGCGAGCACGTCCATCAGCGGCGCCGTGTAGCGGCGCTGCAGCGCGGTGAGCTCGTCACTCAGCGCATGCTGCTTCGCACGCCCCTCGGACAGCACCAGCGCGCACAACCCCGTGCCGTTCACCAGCATCAGCCGCAGGTGCGTGCGCACGATGAACGCGAACTGCTGCTGCACCGGCGCGTCCTGCGGCATCCCGAGTTCGAACGCGGCAATGATTTCGTCATACCAGTCGGCGATCACACGCGCGCACAGCTCGCGCTTGCCGCGGAAGTAGCTGAACACCGTCGCCTCCGACACGCCGACGCGCTGCGCGATCTCGGCGGCCGTCGCATGCTCGTAGCCCTTTTCGGCGAACACTTCACGGCCGGCGCGCAGGATGTCCTGCACGCGCTGCTGGGACTTGCGCCCGGCGGGTGCGCGCGACGGCTCGGCGCGGTCGGCTTTGGCGGTGGTGGTCATGGTGTCGGCGGTAGCGGCTGTCATGCTGCAATGATATCTGAGTGTCACTCAAAAAACTATTGACGGCAAGCCGGGCGAGGCGCGAAACTGTGCAAAATTTCCGCTGTATTGGCTTAATGAATCGACGCATTGATCCGATTTGAGCGAAACTCAGAAATCGGCGCGTGCGACCCACTTTCTGGAGACGGAGGAGACATGATCAACCTGCCCGGTGTGCAATTCATGCTCGGTGAAGACATCGAGATGCTGCGCGACGCCGTCGCGACGTTCGCGGCGAAGGAAATCACGCCGCGCGCGGCGGAGGTCGACCGCACCGACCAGTTTCCGATGGATCTGTGGAAGAAGTTCGGCGATCTCGGCGTGCTCGGCATGACGGTGGCCGAGGAATACGGCGGCGCGAACATGGGCTACACCGCGCACATGGTCGCGATGGAGGAGATCTCGCGCGCATCGGCGTCGATCGGCCTGTCGTACGGCGCGCACTCGAACCTGTGCGTGAACCAGATCCACCGCAACGGCACCGACGCGCAAAAGCAGAAGTACCTGCCGAAGCTCGTGTCGGGCGAACACATCGGCGCGCTCGCGATGAGCGAGCCGAACGCGGGCTCCGACGTCGTCAGCATGAAGCTGCGCGCGGATAAGCGCGGCGATCATTACGTGCTCAACGGCACGAAGATGTGGATCACCAACGGCCCCGACTGCGACACGCTCGTCGTCTACGCGAAGACGGACCTCGACGCCGGCCCGCGCGGCATCACCGCATTCATCGTCGAGAAGGGGATGAAGGGCTTCTCGGTCGCGCAGAAGCTCGACAAGCTCGGCATGCGCGGGTCGCACACGGGCGAACTCGTGTTCCAGGACGTCGAGGTGCCGGAGGAGAACATCCTCGGCCAGCTCAACGGCGGCGTGAAGGTGCTGATGAGCGGCCTCGACTACGAACGCGCGGTGCTGTCGGGCGGCCCGACGGGCATCATGGCCGCGTGTCTCGACGCGGTGGTGCCGTATATCCACGACCGCAAGCAGTTCGGCCAGTCGATCGGCGAATTCCAGCTGATCCAGGGCAAGGTCGCCGACATGTACACCACGTTCCAGGCGTGCCGCGCGTACCTGTACGCGGTCGGCCGCCATCTCGACTCGGCGGGCAGCGACCACATCCGCCAGGTGCGCAAGGACTGCGCGGGCGTGATCCTCTACACGGCCGAGAAGGCGACGTGGATGGCCGGCGAGGCGATCCAGATCCTCGGCGGCAACGGCTACATCAACGAATACCCGGTCGGCCGCCTGTGGCGCGACGCGAAGCTCTACGAGATCGGCGCCGGCACGAGCGAGATCCGCCGCATGCTGATCGGCCGCGAGCTGTTCGCGGAAACGATGTAACGCCCCACGTCACGCGAACGGAGCCCCGTCGATGCCGATCATCGAATCGAAACTGAACCCGCGTTCGGAAGACTTCCGCGCGAACGCCGCGGCGCTGGAGGCGGTGGTCGCCGACCTGCGCGCGAAGATCGAACAGCTCGCGCAAGGCGGCGGCCAGGCCGCGCGCGACAAGCACCTGTCGCGCGGCAAGCTGCTGCCGCGCGACCGCATCGCGCAACTGCTCGATCCGGGTGCGCCGTTCCTCGAGCTGTCGCAGCTCGCGGCGAACGGCATGTACAACGACGACGCGCCGGGCGCGGGCGTGATCACCGGGATCGGCCGGATCGCGGGCCGCGAGTGCGTGATCGTGTGCAACGACGCGACGGTCAAGGGCGGCACCTACTACCCGATGACCGTGAAGAAGCACGTGCGCGCGCAGGAAATCGCCGCGGAAAACCGGCTGCCGTGCGTGTATCTCGTCGATTCGGGCGGCGCGAACCTGCCGAACCAGGACGACGTGTTTCCCGATCGCGACCACTTCGGCCGCATCTTCTTCAACCAGGCGACGATGTCCGCCGCGGGGATCGCGCAGATCGCGGTCGTGATGGGCTCGTGCACGGCGGGCGGCGCGTATGTGCCGGCGATGAGCGACGAGTCGATCATCGTGAAGAACCAGGGCACGATTTTCCTCGGCGGCCCGCCGCTCGTGAAGGCCGCGACCGGCGAGGAAGTGAGCGCCGAGGATCTCGGCGGCGGCGACGTGCACACGCGCCTGTCGGGCGTGGCCGACCATCTCGCGCAGAACGACGCGCATGCGCTGTCGATCGCGCGCAACATCGTCGATCACCTCGCGCCGAAGATCGCGTCGCCGGTGGCGCTGCGCGAACCGAAGCCGCCGCGCTACGACGCGAAGAGCCTGTACGGCGTGATTCCGGTCGACACGCGCAAGCCGTTCGACGTGCGCGAGGTGATCGCGCGCATCGTCGATGATTCGGAGTTCGACGAATTCAAGGCGCGCTTCGGCACGACGCTCGTCACGGGCTTCGCGCATATCTGGGGCCATCCGGTCGGGATCGTCGCGAACAACGGCATCCTGTTCTCCGAGTCGGCCGTGAAGGGCGCGCATTTCATCGAGCTGTGCTGCCAGCGCAAGATTCCGCTCGTGTTCCTGCAGAACATCACGGGCTTCATGGTCGGCCGCAAGTACGAGAACGAAGGCATCGCGCGCCATGGCGCGAAGATGGTGACGGCCGTGTCGAACGCGAAGGTGCCGAAGTTCACGGTGATCATCGGCGGCTCGTTCGGCGCCGGCAACTACGGGATGTGCGGCCGCGCATTCGGCCCGCGTTTCCTGTGGATGTGGCCGAACGCGCGGATCTCGGTGATGGGCGGCGAGCAGGCCGCGTCGGTGCTCGCGACCGTGCGCCGCGACGGTATTGAGGCAAAGGGCGGCGCGTGGTCGGCCGAGGACGAAGAGGCATTCAAGCAGCCGATTCGCGACCAGTACGAGCGCCAGGGGCATCCGTACTACGCGAGTGCGCGCTTGTGGGACGACGGCGTGATCGACCCCGCGCAGACGCGCGACGTGCTGGGCCTCGGCCTCGCCGCGTCGATGAACGCGCCGATCGACGACACGCGCTTCGGCGTGTTCCGCATGTAACGGCCGGGAGGGCTGACCGATGCGATACGAAACGATCAAGGTAAGCGAAGCCGGCCGCGTGGCGACCGTCACGCTCGCGCGGCCCGACGTGCGCAACGCGTTCAACGAGACGACGATCGCCGAGCTGACCACCGCGTTCGAGTGGCTCGACGCGCACGCCGGCGTGCGTGCGATCGTGCTCGCCGCGGAAGGCGCGGCGTTCTGCGCGGGCGCGGACCTGAACTGGATGAAGAAGATGGCCGGTTACTCGGACGACGAGAACCGCGCCGACGCACGCAAGCTCGCGCGCATGCTCGAGGCGATCCACCGCTGCGGCAAGCCGGTGATCGCGCGCGTGCATGGCGACGCGTATGCGGGCGGCGTGGGTCTCGTCGCGGCGGCCGACATCGCGATCGCCGCCGACGGCGTGAAGTTCTGCCTGTCCGAAGCGCGGCTCGGGCTGATTCCCGCGACGATCGCACCGTACGTCGTGCGGGCGATGGGCGAGCGCGCGGCGCGCCGCTACTTCACGACGGCCGAGGTGTTCGACAGCGCGCGCGCCACGTCGCTCGGCTTCATTCACGACGCCGTGCCGGCCGATGCACTCGACGAAACGGTCGCGAAGCTGGCCGCGACGCTCGTCGCGAACGGCCCCGACGCCGTGCAGGCGTGCAAGCGGCTCGTCGCCGACGTGGCTGGCCGGCCGCTCGACGCGACGCTGATCGAGCAGACGGCCGACTGGATCGCGCGCACCCGCGCCGGCGCGGAAGCGCGCGAAGGGATCGCGTCCTTCCTCGAGAAACGCACGCCTTCGTGGCGTGAATGACGGCGTGCCCCTAACTTTCCGGACGACATCGAAGCCATGTTCGACAAGATTCTGATCGCCAACCGCGGTGAAATCGCCTGCCGCGTCGCCGCGACGTGCAAACGTCTCGGGATCGCGAGCGTCGCCGTCTATTCCGACGCGGACGCGAATGCGAAGCACGTCGCCGCCTGCGACGAAGCCGTGCACATCGGCGGCGCGGCGGCCGCGGACAGCTACCTGCGCATCGAGCGCATCATCGAGGCTGCGCGCGCGACCGGTGCGCAGGCCATCCACCCGGGCTACGGCTTCCTGTCGGAGAACGAGGATTTCGCGCATGCCTGCGAGGCGGCCGGCATCGCGTTCATCGGGCCGCCGGTCGACGCGATCGCGGCGATGGGCTCGAAGGCTGCCGCCAAGGCGCTGATGCACGCGGCCGCGGTACCGCTCGTGCCCGGCTATCACGGCGACGACCAGGACGCGGCGAACCTGCATCTCGAAGCCGACGAGATCGGTTATCCGGTGCTGCTGAAGGCGAGCGCGGGCGGCGGCGGCAAGGGCATGCGCGTGGTCGAGCGCTCCGACGATTTCCCGGCGGCGCTCGCGTCGTGCCAGCGCGAGGCCGCGAGCAGCTTCGGCAACGATCGCGTGCTGATCGAGAAATACCTGACGCGCCCGCGTCACGTCGAAGTGCAGGTGTTCGGCGACACGCACGGCAACACCGTCTACCTGTTCGATCGCGACTGTTCGGTGCAGCGTCGTCACCAGAAGGTGCTCGAGGAAGCGCCGGCGCCGGGGTTGCATGAAGACGTGCGCCAGGCGATGGGCGAGGCGGCCGTCGCGGCCGCGCGCGCGGTGAATTACGTCGGTGCAGGCACCGTCGAATTCATCATGACGGGCGAAGCGTTCTACTTCATGGAAATGAACACGCGCCTGCAGGTCGAGCATCCGGTCACCGAGATGGTCACGGGGCTCGATCTCGTCGAATGGCAGCTGCGCGTCGCAGCGGGCGAGCCGCTGCCGCTGAAGCAGGACGAACTGCGCGTGCAGGGTCATGCGATCGAGGCGCGTCTGTATGCGGAGAATCCGGCGCGCGGCTTCCTGCCGTCCACCGGCACGCTGAAGCACCTGCGGCTGCCGGACGGCGTCGAGTTCGCGATCGGCGCGCCGGTGCGCGTCGACAGCGGCGTGCGCGAGGGCGACGCGATCACGCCGTTCTACGATCCGATGATCGCGAAGCTGATCGTGCACGGCGCGGACCGCGCGGAAGCGCTCGGCCGGATGCTGCGCGCGCTGCGGGCCTGCGAGGTGGTGGGCCTGCACACGAATGCCGCGTTCCTGCAGCGGATCGTCACCTGCGGGCCGTTCGCGAGCGCCGATCTCGACACGGGCCTGATCGAGCGCAACCACGATGCGCTGTTCGCGCCGCAACAGCCGCCGCGCGCGACGCTCGCGCTGGCCTGTGCGGCACTGCTCGCGCGCGAACGCGGCGCGGCCGCACGGGAAGGCGCGTCGCCGTGGGGGGCACTGCCGGACTGGCGGCTGAACGGCGGCTATCGCCGCACGCTCGAATGGCATGCGCCCGATCGCGAAGCGGACGTGACGGTCACCTACGAGGACGACCGCGGCAGCACGCGCCTCGCCAACGGCGACGCGGCCGCGCAGCCGTTCGCGTGGACGCGCGGCGCGACGCCGCTCGACTTCGACGTGACGCTCGACGGCGTGCGCAGCAGCGGCCGCGTGTATGCGGACGGCGACAGTTTCCACGTGTTCACGCAGGGTGTCGCCGAGACCTTCGAATGGCGTAACGTGCTCGCGCACGCGGGCGATGCCGAGCATGGCGGCGGCCGCCTCACTGCGCCGATGCCCGGCAAGGTGATCGCGGTGCTGGTCGAGCCGGGCCAGAAGGTCGAGGCCGGCACGCCGCTGATCGTGATGGAAGCGATGAAGATGGAGCACACGATCGGCGCGCCGGGCGCGGGCGTCGTCGCGGAAGTGCTGTACGGCGTCGGCGATCAGGTCGCGGATGGCGCGCAGTTGCTGATGATGGCGGAAGATTGAGTGACGTGTGTGCGTGAGAGCCGCTGTCGGCTCTCACGGATGGCGCAAGCTCCGCGCTTCGATGCAGAAAAAGGCCCGGCGTCGCAGCGGTGACCGACGCCGGCCATCGTGGCTCGTGCTGCTGAATCGTTCCGGCAGCATCCTGTAGCGGGATGTCCGACGCAAATGCATCAGGACGACATCCGCATTTCGTGTTGATGGTCGCTTTCGTTGCCTGCAGAAAAAAAACAATGATACGCATGCAACGCTGTCGAGTCTTTTGACAATTCAACTGTTTCCAACTGTTGACCGGCGGCACAGCGGCACCGTTTCGCACTGGTTCGTTTGCTGCAACGGTTGTTGAAGAATTGACAGCCGACTTGTCCGGACTGCTTCGTCAAGCCAAGCCGGCTTCTTCCTCTTGTAAATGAAGGGGGCGAGCCACAGCAACCATCGTTTGTTGGCGTCAAAAAGGTCAGGCTCGTTCGAGAAGTGGTCGCATCTTCCTGCCCGCGTTCGAGTGATTAGGCTACGGTAACAGCCGGGGTGCAGCACGTGCGCTGCACACTCATCAAATGAGCGTTGCCGAGAGACGAATCGAGATGACGAAAAAATATAATTATGGGGTGCATGGAAACCTTACGCCGCCAGAACTTTTTTTCCTGATTGTTATCGACGTAGCCTGCGATGAATTGGGTGTCGACGACGCGGTCGGGATCGCAATGATTTTGCTGGGGCAACGATTCGTGCCGACAAGGGGAAAGTTTGGCGGAGCGGTCAAGGGAACCTCGATCGCATCGCGGGTTTCGCGGAGATTGCTGCCTTATGAGGTCAAGCACAAAATTTTGCCGACGGTGACGTCATTCAAGAGTCTTGTGCTTCTGAGAGTCAAATTTACTAGGGAACTCGGTGTATTTGTCGGGCGGGCCGTGCCGGTGGTTGGATGGGTTATTACCGCTGCCGACATATCGATCATAATGTATCGTTCTGCAGTCAAGTACAATGACTTGGTCAAGCAGGAGGATCGCATCTAATGGATGCTCGTCTAATCGAGATGGTGCGGGATGAGGCTGACTCACCATTGTGGGGCGAGCTCGAAATTTCTCCGGAAACAGATCTCTGTGTCGATCTCGAAATTTCCGATCGGGCTATGTTGCGGCTAATGAGAAGGCTTTCGGATGAATTTGGTGTTGATATGTCGGACTTCGATATAGATTATTACTATCCGTCGAGAAAAATGCGATTCGGTCAGTTTTTGATGGAGGTGCTGAGATCTCCGTTCAGTGCCGGCGCCAGGGATAAAATACTGGAGCGTCCGCTGACCATTAAAATGATGGAGTCTGCAATCGAGACCGGACGATGGAGGATATAACCGTTGCGAAAGCATCGCGTGTTGCGTCAGTACTTTCCAAAACCGAAAAGGAGCCTGGAAGAAGAGAAGTTCTGGGGGGTGATCGTTAAAGGGAGCTGCGTTTTAGGGCATGGGGAGACTCGATCGCGAGGGGGAAGCCGCGAAGGGCGTAGCCCGTAGCGGCTTTCCCCTCGTGGGCTATGCGCTGCGTGTTCGAGCAAAGCTCCATACATCGGCTGTTCCTCGATGTTGCCCTGATGAACGCTGTCGATGCGGATGAATCCGGCGCAGCACGACGACCATCGCTGGGCCGGAAAGCCTGCCGTACTCGCGCTCGGTCTCGGCAAGCGTGAAGATGTCCTCATCGGTGTAGCGGCGGGCGAAGGCATTCGCGGGCGAGCCCTTCAGCCATGCGAGCCTTTGCCCTTGCACCCAGCGTTGTACCAGCCGTGTCATGTGAGCGCGGCTGAAGCCGCTAAAGCGTCGCAGATAGCGCAGCACGAGCCCCCGGTGAGCTCGCTTGAGTTGGTCGTAGCGAAAGCGCCGTAGAACAGACGCGACCCATTCGCGACGTTCGTGAGGGCACGCGGCGGGTGCAAAGTCGAGCGTTTGTGTACCGTCAAGGACGGCGCGCACCTCCAGGGCGCGGATTTGCGATTCGTTCAAGTTGATGATCATCCGGTAAATGATCATCCACCCCGGTGCTCCGGTGTCGGTCAACTCGTGCGTGTCGGGCCAACAACGGGCTCATTTGCATTGGAAACGCGCCAACGGCGCTACACAAGAGCCACCGCAAACCCTCGCCCAGGCTCCTGCTCCATTGGAAAGCGCTGCCGCATCGCGTATGACCATGCCTGACAGTCTGGCGGCCGGCGCTCCGCTAGACTGGCGGATTGCTCACGTGGCCCATTGCCGTGAGCTACACTGCATCCATTCAATCACGCACCCCGCCGACGAGATGAAGTCTCCTGCCCTGAACGGCCTGCGCATCGGTATCACGATCGGCCTGCGCGCCCCCGACGAAAGCCTGTGGATCAACGGCATCAAGCAGAACGCGTTGTTTCTCGCGAAGTTGTTGATGGCGTCGCCGCATGGCTATCGCGTGACGCTGGTCAACACGACCGACGTGGCGCTTACCGATGCGCTGCCTTGGGATCGCCGCGTATACGACACGCGCGCGTTCGCCGAGATGAAGGATGCGCTCGACGTGGTGATCGAACTGGGCGGTCAGATCGACGGCGAGCAGACGGCCTACCTGAAGGCGCGCGGCGCGAAGATCGTCAGCTACTGCTGCGGCTTCGAGTACATCACCTCGATGGAATCGATACTGTTCGGCCGCCGCATGTGGGATTCGCTGTTCATCAACCGCGGCTACGACGAGTTGTGGGCCATTCCGCAGATCGCGGAGTCGTCGCTGCCGTTCCTGCAGTCGCTGCGCCGTTGCCCGGGGCGCGTCGTGCCGTTCGTGTGGGACCCGATGTGTCTGGAGGCGCGTGCGCAATCGCTGCCGGAGCGTGGTGAATACCGGCCGCGCAGCGAACCGGGCAAGCGGCTGACGGTGATGGAGCCGAACCACAACATCGTGAAGTTCTGCATGTACCCGATGCTGATCATCGACGAGGCGTATCGCCGCGACCCCGACGCGATCTGCTTCACGCACGTGACGAACGCCGATCGCCTCGCGCACAACAGCCCCGAGTTCGTGACGCTGATGAACTACCTGGACATCGTGCGCGCGGGCAAGGCGAGCTTCGTCGGGCGTTTCGACACGCCGTTGTTCCTGGCCGACATGACCGACATCGTCGTGTCGCATCAATGGTCGAATCCGCTCAACTACTTCTATTTCGACGTGTGCTGGCAGGGTTATCCGCTCGTACACAACGCGAGCCTCGTGCCGGACCTCGGCTACTACTATCCCGACAACGACGTGCAGAAGGGCACGGAAGCGCTGCTGCACGTGCTGCATACGCACGACGACGACTGGCAAGGGTACGCGCGGCGACAGCGCGAGATCCTGCGCCGCTATACGTCGGCGAACCCCGCGCTCGTCGCCGACTACGACGCGCTGCTCGCGAACCTGATCGGCGCGACGGCGGCATAAGGCTGCACGGCACGGCACGCGTCGCCGCCCGCGGCCGCATTCGATCGCGATTTGCGCGATCGAGGCGGTCAGCTCGATTTCGCCGCCTGCCGTCAACCGGATTGTCCCGGGTTAATGTCTGAAGAAATGAGCCGTTAAAAAAGAAACCGTCGAACCGGGGAGATTCGACGGTTTTCGAAGGCACGAATTTGACGGCTCCGAGGGAAGTCCGTCAAAAACAATTTTATAGGTTAACTAGTCGAAAAAATTGTTAAATATCTTCCGATCGATGGTTGTCGTATAATTCGACTGGAGATTATCGTTCAAGTCTTGCCTGATTATTATTCGAATATTATCAATATCGTTTGAAACGGCCAAATTGAGTTCTGCGGAGACCGAATGCGTCGTCGCAACCCAATGGCAGCGCGGTTTGCGGGCGATTGTGGGGAATCCGGGCGCCGGGTCCGGGCAGCGTTTCGTCGGCGTGTATTTGTCATACGATATTTCAAACGTCCGATTTTTGAAACGGATCTTGCGATAAATCGATTCGCCCGAAGATGTTCGAGTGGGGAAAATACTCAGTATCGACCGGAGTATCGTCGACGTTTTTGTGTAACCTGTCGCACTGTTGTCGATGTGTGCGTGTGGTGTATTTTCCATATTTGAATATCGTTGACAATATCTGATTTGACGGCACGCCGGAATAAAAAGTACGCTCCCGAAAAAGATCGAAAAAGAGGATGGGCCGGGTAGGCGGTGGTGCGTGTCGTGGTCGGCTCGCGCCATATGTATCGAGAGCGCGGGCCGTCATCGGCGGTCCGACATTTGCCGGAGCGCCGGATGAATGCGGTCGAACCTCGCCTGGAGGCGAATAGCGTAGCGAATCGGGACGAGATCGATCTCGTGTTCGGCTCGCCTGACGATCACCCCGACCTTGCGTCGGTACGCAGTTTCGTCGAAAGCCGGCTCGGATTCGCGCAAGAGCCGGTTTGCCGCGCCGATTTGTCGGGCGGCGTGCTGTATCACGAATGCCTCGCGCGGCTGCGCTGGGGCGCGCGCGATGTCTTGCCGCCGCTCGCGTTCCTGCCGCGCCTCGAATCGCTCGGGCTGATGCGCTGGTTCGACCGGCTCGTGGTGGGCCGGATGATCGACGCGCTGCGCGCCGATCCGAAGGCCGTGTACGGCTGCAACGTCGCGGCGACGAGCGCAGTCGTGGACGACGCGTGGCTCGCCCTGTTCAGGCGGCTCGAGCGCGAGCCATCGGTCGCGGCGCGGCTGGTCGTCGAAATCACCGAGACGGGGCCGCTGAACCCCGTCGCGGGCCGGTCGTTCGTGAACCGGTTCCGCCAGGCCGGGTGCCGCGTCGCGATCGACGACTTCGGCGTCGGCTTCAGCGCGCTGAACAACCTGGTGGTCGGCAACCCCGACATCGTGAAGCTCGACAGGTCGGTCCTGTCGCTGATCAAGCGCAACGCGATCGGGCGCTACCAGTTTCGCCGGCTGATCGCGTTCGCGCACGAAAGCGCGCGGCACGTCGTCGTCGAAGGCGTGGAGAACGAGATCGACCGGCAGATCATCCTGGATTCCGGCGTCGCATGGGCGCAGGGCATCCGCTTTACATGGCGGTCACCGGCCGCCGCATGACGCCGCGGCGCGGGCGCTGCGCGCCGGCATCAGGCAACGAAGAATTGAAAAGGGGACGTGGGCATGGCGGCGACGAAGAAGGCCGGGCACGGAACGGGCACGCAGGCGGCCGATGCACGCGAGCTCGTCGCGATCGCCGAACTGGCCCAGATGCTGGAGCAACTCGGCGCCGACGCGATTGAAGCGACCGATGCACCGGTCGACGTCATGCCGTTTCTCGACGGCCTGAAGAACGTCTCGCAACACATTCACCGGATGAAACCGCTCGATGCCGACGGTCGCGAGCGCGCGGCGCGACACTATTTCGCCGGTGTGTTCGCGGGCGCTTGCGGCGACGATTCGGCGATCGCGTGTGGTGTATCGGGCAGTCTGGCGCAACAGGCCGGCGATGTCGGCCCCGCGGCGGCACGTTGTTTCGCGAGGCTTGCGCGCATCGGCCGGCGGCATGGCCGTGCGTTCGCCGAGCGACGCGGGCAGCGTGTGCCGGCTTGACGCCGGTTCGCGCATCACGTCCTCGTCAGGTTCTCATCGCACTCCTCAGGAGTACTGCCGCCAGGCGTCGCGCGGCAAGGTCACTCGTCAATCCTTCCCGAAGCCACCCAGCACGAGCGCCAGCGCGCGGTCGACCGCATCGTCCCATCGGCCCGGATGCGCGGCGCGCACGATCCGGATGCCCCGGTACAGCGCGGTACGCGAGCCGGTTTCCCAGCGCGCATCGGCTTTCGGGCTCAGCAGCAGGACGGCCGGCACGCCCAGCGCGCCGGCCAGGTGGATGTGCGCGGTGCAGGTGGTGACCACGGCGTCCATCGCGAGCATCAGTGCGGCCAGATCGCTGAAATCGCCGATCGCGTGATGCGGGAACGTGACCGGCAGATCCGACGGCTCGGACTGCGCGGCGATATCGCGGTTGATGCAGTACGCGGCATGGCCGCGCAGCCGCGCGAGCGGCGCGAGGTCGCGCAGGCTGGCCGCGCGCAGGAAGCGCGCATCGCTTTCGTCGCGGCCGCGCCAGTTGAGGCCGATGCGGCGCGTGCCCGGTGCGCTGCCATCGCGCGCGACGCGTTCGCGCCATGCCGCCGCCCGTTCGGGCGGGCACGACAGGTAGGCGGCCGGCGCGCCGGCCGGTGCCGGCGCGTAGCCGAACTGCGCGGCCAGCACCAGGAACGAACACCAGTAGTCGTGAGCGATCTGCGACGTGTCGACCCAGGCGCCATGTGCGGCGACGACTTCGATGCGCGGGAACGTATGGCGCATCAGGTCGGCCAGCGCGGCGGGGACGATGACCGTCACCGCCACGCTGCCGAGCGCGTCGAGCGCATGCAGGTAGCGCGCGTACTGGAGCTGGTCGCCGACCCCGCCGTAGCTGATCACGAGCAGCCGCTTGCCGTGCAGCGGCTGGCCGTCGTAGAGCCGTTCCGTCGGCAGCCCGAACTGTGCGGCCGTCAGCACGTTCTCGCTGGCGATGGTCGCGCGCGCGGCTTCGTCGCGCCGGCCGGCACGCAGCAGCAGCGCCGAGCGCGCGAGCTCGACACGCCCGCGCAGCGCGTCGGGCAGCGCGGCCGGTTCGCCGATGCGTTCGAGTGCCGCGAGCCCGGCGTCGGGCGCGCCGGCGAAGCCGTAGCACGACGCGAGCTGGAACGCGATCGCATCGTCGTCGAGGCCCCGGCCGCGCGCGCGCAGCCAGCGGGCGATCGCGTGGCCCCATTCGCAGCGAGATTCGTGGTCGAGCGCAACGTTCCAGTGCGTTTCGGGCGCGTCGTCGGTCTCGGCTGCCACGGCGGCATTCGCATCATCGTCTGCCCGGGCGGATACGCGGCCGACGGGCTCGCCCGAGATGAACAGGCGTTGCCGGTCCCAACGCGGGTTCGGAACGCACAGCAGATTCGGCCCGTCGAACCGGTAGAACGTGTAATCGAGGTCGGCGAACGTATCGATGACGCGTGCGTCATCCGCGTTCCGGCAGGCGATCCAGCACCACGGCAGATGCGTTTCGATCAACTGGCGCGCGCCGTGCAGCGCGTCGATCTCCATCCCGTCGATGTCGAGCTTCAGGAAATCGAGGCGCGGCAGGCCGAGCGAATCGAGCCTGACGGTCGGGGCGGGCGTGCTGTTGGCCGCGTGCGCGTCGACACGTGCGGCCGGTTCGGCGCCGGCGGGCTGCCCGCCGTCGACGTCGGGCACCGTCATCGTGCCGTTGCGGCTCGCGAGCCCCATGTTCAGCAGATGAAGGTTGTCGAGCTGGTTGAGCGCGACGGTGCCGCCGAGCGCATGGAACAGCGTGCGCCGCGGCTCGAACGCATGGACGTGACCGCCGCGATCGCGCAAGCGCTGCGCGATCGGCACGCAGACGAATCCCGCATTCGCCCCGCCGTCCACCGCGAGCGCGCCGTCGGGCAACTGGTCGATCACCTGCATGATCGTGTCGAGCTCGCCCTGGTTGTGCGGCCGGCCGGTCTCGAGCAGCGCGTCGGCCTGCCGCGTGCTGTGCCGGTCGATGACGAACGGGCCGTGGATCGAATCGATCACGACGAAGTGGCGGACGGTGTGCTTCATGAACGGATGGCGGACGGGTGCGGTCAGCCGAGCGCGCGCCCGGCGAACAGGCGCTGGATCTGCTCGGAATACGCGCGGACGTTGTGGTCGGCGAGCGTGTCGACCTGCTGCAGGCAGCGGCGGGCCGCTGCCGCGTAGTCGTCGAGCCGCGCGTCGTGCGTCTGCGCGGCGGTCGCGATCGCGCGTGCCGCGTCGAAGATCTCGAAGTCCGGGTAGTAATAGCCGACGTCGCGCAGGAACGGCGAGTTGTGCACGAGCGGGTAGTTGCCGTACAGCGCGTCGTACAGCAGGTAGTTCAGGCCGTTTTCCCAGTGGTGCGACACGACGATGTCGGTGTGATGCGCGGCCCATGCGACGAACGGCGCGCGCACGTCGGCCGTCGCCTTGCCGTCGCGCACCATCTCGAGCCCGAGCGCGAGATGCTTGAAGGCGACGTTTTCCTTCTTGTCAAACGTGTTGGTCATGTACACGTGTTCGACGAGCTCGGGATGCTCGACGTAGCACGCGTTCGCGGCCAGCATCGGCACGATCGAACTCTTCACGACGTTCAGGTTCGGCTCGAAGAACGCGATGCGCTTGGCCGGACCGTGGTTGCGGTAGCCGAAGCGCGCCTTCAGCTCGGGGTCGGCGTCGAGGCTGCGTTCGATGAAGTACGGCGACCAGATGTGCGGCAGCTCGATCACCGGCGCGCGATACACGGCCTGGAAGTAAGCCGCGCACGTGTGCATGTGCTGCGGGTTGGTCCAGATCTCGTCGAACTGCACGCGGTTCGGGTTCGGCCGCCAGTTGTTCTTCTCGAAGTTGATCGTCTCGACCGCGATCACGTAGTCGTTGCCGAAGCGGTACGACACGCACTTGCCGCCGCGCTGGCGCACCGCGTCCGTGTGCGACGGGTCGACGAACGCGTTCATCTCGATCAGCAGGTCGGTCTGGTGGACGATCGCCGACAACGGCCGCAGCGCGTCGCCGAACGCGTCCATCATCAGCGCCTGCGGGTAGTCGGTGATGCCGTCGTCGTGCGCGAGCCACACTTCGCCGATCAGCGGCGAGCGTTTCAGCAGCATGTACAGGTACACGCAATGCTGGTTCGCGCCGTTGTACCAGATCGACTGCGTTGCGTCGCGCTGCACGTTCATCGTAATCGCGACATTGATCTTCATCGGCGGCTCCGGGCGGACGGTGCGCGTCAAGCGTCGCGATAGAGCGACGCGATCGCGTCGGAATACGCGGCGACGTTGTCGGGGTTGTAGATGCTGACCGAGTCGAGCACGTGCTTCGATTGCTCGCGGTATGCATCCAGATTCGCGTCGTGTTCGGCAAATGCCCGCAGCAGCGCGCGGCCGCCGGCCTGGCAGTCGAAGTCCGGATAGAAATACCCGGCCTTGCCGAGGAACGGCGAGTTGTGGATCAGCGGATAGTCGCCGTACAGCAGTTCGTAGTACAGGTAGTTCTGCGCGTTTTCCCACGTGTGCGACACCACCGCGTCGCCGTAGGCGGCCATGAACTCGTACACCGCGTAGCGGCTTTCGAACGTCGTGATCCCGTGGTTCACGATGTCGAGACTCTTCGCGAAATGGACGAACGTCGTATGTTCCTTCAGGTGCAACGTGTTGCACACGCGCACGAATTCGACGAAATCGGGCTTCGCGCGATACGCTTCCTCGGTCACCAGCATCGGGATGATGCTCGTCTTCACCATGCAGATGTTCGGCTCGAACATCGTCACGCGCCAGCGCGGCTTGCCCGGTCGATAGCCGAACGACAAACCGGCGCCGAGCGTCGCGCGTGCCTTGTCGAACAGCATCGGATGCCAGATGTGCGGGACGATCGTCACCGGCGCGCGCAGGCCCGTCTGGTAATAGTGCAGGCACGAGCGCTCGAATTCCGGAATCGTCCAGACCGCGTCGTACGGCGCGCCCGAGAACAGGAAGCCCGAAGGCTTGTCGAACATCGCGCGCTCGATGTCGATCACGTAGTCGTTGCCGACCCGCATCGTGACGACCTTGCCGCCACGGTCGCGGAACGCGCGCAGGTAGTCCGCACCGAACTGCGCGCTCATTTCGATCAGCACGTCGCAGCGCTCGAGCGCTTCGTCCATCGACAGCAGCGGCACGTCCCATTCGCCCAGCATCATCTGCGGATCGGCGAGCTGTTCGCCGCCGTTCACCATCACGGCTTCCGCGACGAGCGGCGACTGGCGCAGCAGCAGGATCAGCAGCAGGCAGTTCTGGAAGATGCCGTTTTCCCACAGCGACTGGCCGGCGCCGCGCACGAACAGCGACACGCCGATGACGAGACGCTTGCCCTCGCCGGGCGCTTGACGGGCATTGGAGTCCGACATGCGTATTCTCCGGTTCAGGCGACCAGACGCGAGACGAACGCGTCGAGGTTCGCGGGGTTGTCGATCGAGACCGACCGCAGCAGCCGGTCGGCTTTCGCGCGGTAGTCGTCGAGCTGCTCGTCGTGATGCAGCCAGGCATCGCGCAGCACGCGGCCGCCCGCGGCGGAATCGAAGTCCGGGTAGTAGTAGCCGGCGTCGCCGATCAGCGTCGAGTTGTGGATCAGCGGATAGCCGCCGTACAGCACGTCGTAGTACAGATAGTTCTGCGCGTTTTCCCAGTGGTGGGACACGACGGCGTCCGCATGGCGCGCCATGAAGCCCGGCAGGTCGATGCGCGGCTCGAACGTCGCCTTGTGCTGGCGCACGAGGTCGAGGCTGTTCGCGAAGTGCACGAAGGTCGGATGGGCCTTCATGTGCATCGAGTTGACGACGAACAGATGCTGCACGGCGTCCGGATGCGCGCGGTAGAGCTCGTCGCACGCGAGCATCGGGTAGTGGCAGGACTTCACGACCGAGATGTTCGGCTCGAGCGTGGCGAGATTCCACGGGCGACGGCCGGGCCGATAGCCGAACGTCAGGCCTTCGCTCGCCAGCGCGGCGATGCGGCGATCGAGGAAGTACGGCGACCAGATATGCGGCATCAGGTGCACCGGCGCGCGCAACAGGGTTTGCAGCATCGGTGCGCCGGTCTTCTCGTACTGCGGCAGCAGCCATACTTCGTCGAACGGCGTGTCGTTGAAGATGTGCCCCGACGGCTTGCCGAAGATCGGTGTTTCACCCAGGCCGGCGTAGACGTGTCCGCAGAAGAAGGCGACGAGTTTCTTGCCGAGCGCCTTCATGTGCCTGCGCCATTCGAGCGGCAATTGCGCACCCATCTCGATCACGACGTCGAGGTCGTGCGTGACGTCGGAAGGCTTCACGAGCGGCACGTCGAGGCCGTCGAGATCGAGGCCGGCCGGAAACGCGTTGGCGTCGCCGCCGTTCAGGAAATAGACGGGGCCGACGCGATCGGAGCGCTTGAGCATCATCGCGAGGAACGCGATGTTCTGGTGAATGCCGTTTTCCCAGATCGCCTGGCCGTCCCGCGCAAACAGCGAGATGCCGACGGCCGGCCGTTGCTTGCGGGTGCCGCCCGAGGCGGCTTGATTGATATCCGTCACCGGTTGGTTTCCTCTGCGGCGTCGTGCGTTCGGCCGTGGCCGCGAAACGGCGCGCCGTGGATTGTCGTGGTTGTGTTCGCGCCGGCGCGCGCTGGAAGATGAGCGAGCAGCGCGGATCGCGGGGCGGCCGCCGGATTCCGGTGTGTCGTCGGGCGGGTCACGGCGCGCGACGCGGGCGGAACGCCTCGGCAGCTGTCTGCGGCGATTGTGGCACGGAAGGCGCCGTCTTGTGGAGGGGGCCTGACGAACTTTGACATAGCCGCCGGCGCGGGAGCCGGGGCCCCGGCGAAGCGGGGTCGGTGCGGTGGGGTGCGGTGGCCGGCGGGGCGGCTGCGCGTTGCCGGTCAAGGCCGTCGCGTGCGGGCGCGGGGTGCGCCGGGGCCGCGACGGCCGGCTGCTCAGCGCTGCAGCGAGATCTCGACGCGGCGGTTGCGCGCGCGGCCTTCGGCCGTCGCGTTGGACGCGACCGGATCGGCACTGCCGCTGCCCGTGACCGACACGGCCTGCGCTTTCAGTCCGTGTGCCTTCAGGTAGCTTGCGACGGTTTCCGCGCGGCGCTTCGACAGCGCGAGATTGGCGGCGTCGTTGCCGACCGAATCCGTAAAGCCGGTGACCGTCACCTGCGTGTACGTGCGGTCTTCGCGTTCGCTCAGCAGCTTGTCGAGCGACGCGCGCGCGGCCGGCGTGAGCGTGGCCAGGCCCGTCGCGAACAGCGCGTCGCCCGCGAGGTTGACGTGTTCGATCGCGGCGGGCGCGGGGGTCGGTTCGGCCGCCGACGTAGCTTGGGCCGGCGCGGCGCCGCACTGGAACACCAGCGTCGCGGGATCGGACTTGTCGCGCAGCGCGCGGGCGGAATCGACGGTGCGCACCGGCTGGTCGCCGCAGATCTTGCGGGCGGCCTTCATGCAGGTCTGCGGGCCCGACAGCAGGCCGTGGCAGTCCACCTGGAAGGTGCGCACGCCGTCGCGCGGCTGCAGTTCGGATGCGCTGTAGGTCGGGCCGGATGCGGTCGAGCACGCGGCGAGGGCCATCGCGGAAAGCGCGAGCGCAAGAGCGAGTTTGTTCACGGTTACGTCCTCAATACTTGGGTTGACTGAAGCCCGCCGCGCGTTGCGCGGCGGGCTCGTCCTGCCGTCGGGGCCGCCCGGCGCCGACGGCTCGTGAGCCGGCGGCGTGGCGGTGCGACGGGTTACTTCCACTGGTACAGCATGCCGGCGCCGATCACCTTCTGACCGCCGCTGAAGCCGCCGTTGATCGACGCCTTCAGGTTCTCCGTGATGCGCGCCTGCATGTTGACCGCCATCGCCTTCTGGCCGAGGAACGATGCGGTGCCGACACCCATCCCGAAGTTGGCGTCGCGATCGAGCTGCGGGATCGACGCCATCGCGCCGACGGCCGCGATACCCTGCTTCGCCATCTGGTCGGTCTGCTGCAGCTGCGAACCCAGCGCGTTGATCTGCCCTTGCTGGCCGGACAGCGCGGTCGACAGCGTCGTCTGCACTTGCGTCAGCTGGTTCACGTTCACCGCGTCGGTGCCTTGCGTACCCGGCGCGACGTTCGTGATCTGGCGCTGCTGCTGGTCGCTGCCGACCGACACCACGTTCGAGCGACCGCCGTCGTTCGAATTCGCGCCGATCGCCACCGAGTTCGAGCCGGCGGTGACGGTCGGCTTGTCGTTGCCGGTGCCGTTCATGTCGGCCGCGATGGCGGTGTTGTTCGCCGCACGCGTCGTGTTGTTGTTGATCGTGGTCGACAACTGGTTCACCTGATCGCCGAGGTTCGTCACGCCGGTCGACAGCGAAGCCACCGTGCTGTTCGTCGTGCTCAGGCCGGTCGACAGCGAGCCGATGCCGGTCGAGGTCGACGTGGACAGCGACGTGAGATTGCTGTTCGTCGAGCTGAGGCCCGTCGACAGCGAGTTGACCGCCGTCGAGGTCGACGTGGACAGCGACGTCAGCGAACTGTTGGTCGAGCTGAGGCCGGTGGACAGCGAACCGATGCCGGTCGACAGCGACGCGATGTTCGACGCGGTCGACGTGGACAGGCTGTTGACCGCCAGGTTCGTCGCGTTGAGCTGGCTGCCGTTGATCGCGTCCGTGCTGGTGGCCGATACCTGGCCTGCCGCGACGTTCGTGATCTGGCGTTCCGCACCGGGTGCGCCGACGCTGAAGACGCCCACTGGCGAGGTGCCGTAGACCGGGTACGTGATGCCGCCGACCGTGACGCTCGACACGCCGACAGCGTTGCCCGTGGTCGAGTTCGCGCCCATGGCGATCGAGTTGGCGACATTGGCCTGCGCGTTCGTGCCGAAGGCGAGCGCATCCGCGGCGGTGGCCGACGCACCCGAGCCGTAGGCCTGGGCGCCGGTCGCGCTCGCGACCGCCTTGTTGCCGAGCGCGATCGTGTTGTCCGCGGTGGCCTGGTTCGAGCTGCCGAGGGCGAGCGCGCTGTTGCCGGTTGCCGTGTTCGCGTTGCCGAGTGCCACTGCGCCGGTGCCGGTCGCCGTGTCGTTCGCACCCAGCGCCACTGCGCCGGTGCCCGTTGCGACGCTCGGGTCGCCGATCGCGACCGCGCCGTCGCCGCTCGCGGTGTTGCCTGAGCCGATCGACACCGCCTTGCCGCCGGTGGCCGATGCGTTCTGGCCGATGGCGACCGCGCCCGCCGTCTGCGCGTTCGAGCCGTCGCCGACTGCCACGCTGCTGTCGCCTGCCGCGCTGGCGTTCACGCCGGCTGCCATCGAGTTGATGCCCGTTGCGCCCTTGTTGTCGTAGTTGCCTTGCTGCGTGCCGTTGTCGTTGACGCTGTAGTAGTGCGTCTTCGCGGCTTCGATCGCGGTCGAGGTCGAGGTGGACAGCGACGTGATCGAGCTGGTCGCCGTCGAGAGACCGGTCGAGGTCGACGTGGACAGCGACAGGATCGTGCTGGTGGCCGTCGAGAGACCGGTCGAGGTCGACGTGGACAGCGAGCCGATCGAGCTGGTTGCCGACGACAGGCCGGTCGAGGTCGACGTGGACAGCGAGCTGATCGAGCTGGTCGCCGACGAGAGGCCGGTCGACGTCGAAGTCGACAGCGAGGCGACCGAGCTGTCGGTCGAGCTCAGGCCCGTCGACAGAGACGTGACGCTGCTTGCGGTCGACGTGGACAACGACGTCAGCGAGCTGTTGGTCGAGCTGAGGCTGGTGGACAGCGAGCCGATCGAGCTGGTCGCGGACGACAGGCCGGTCGAGGTCGAAGTCGACAGCGAGCTGATCGAGCTGGTTGCCGACGAGAGGCCGGTCGAGGTCGAAGTCGACAGCGAGCTGATCGAGCTGGTTGCCGACGACAGGCCCGTCGACGTCGAGGTCGACAGGGACGCCACGGAACTGTCGGTCGAGCTCAGGCCCGTCGACAACGAGCTGATACCCGTCGAGGTCGAAGTGGACAGCGAGCTGATCGAGCTGGTCGCCGACGAGAGGCCAGTCGACGTGGAGGTCGACAGCGAAGCGACCGAGCTATCGGTCGAGCTGAGGCCGGTCGACAGCGAGTTGATGCCGGTCGAGGTCGAGGTGGACAGCGAGCTGATCGAGCTGGTCGCCGACGACAGGCCGGTCGACGTGGAGGTCGACAGGGACGCCACGGAACTGTCGGTCGAGCTGAGGCCGGTCGACAGCGAGCTGATGCCCGTCGAAGTCGAAGTGGACAGCGAGCTGATCGAGCTGTTAGCCGACGACAGCCCCGTCGACGTCGAAGTCGACAGCGAAGCGACCGAGCTATCGGTCGAGCTGAGGCCGGTCGACAGCGAGTTGATCCCCGTCGAAGTCGAAGTGGACAGCGAGCTGATCGTGCTGGTCGCCGACGAGAGGCCAGTCGACGTGGAGGTCGACAGCGAAGCGACCGAGCTATCGGTCGAGCTGAGGCCGGTCGACAGCGAGTTGATGCCGGTCGAAGTCGAAGTGGACAGCGAGCTGATCGAGCTGGTCGCCGACGAGAGGCCGGTCGACGTGGAAGTCGACAGCGAGGCGACCGAGCTATCGGTCGAGCTGAGGCCGGTCGACAACGAGTTGATGCCGGTCGAGGTCGAGGTGGACAGCGAACTGATCGAGCTGGTTGCCGACGACAGCCCCGTCGACGTCGAAGTCGACAGCGAAGCAACCGAGCTGTCGGTCGAGCTGAGGCCGGTCGACAACGAGCTGATGCCGGTCGAGGTCGACGTGGACAA
>NZ_CAJPGZ010000028.1:0-67633 GCF_905339865.1 Burkholderia sp. BCC1993
CAGCACGTAGAACTGGTTCTCGGCGGTGCGCACGATGTCGACGCCGATGATGTGCGTGTAAACGTTCCCGGGCGGCCGGAAATCGATCATCTCCGGGATGAACGCCTCGTTGTGCGCGATCAGATGCTTCGGCACGATGCCGGCGCGCACGATTTCCTGGCGGTGATAGATGTCGTCGAGGAACGCGTTGAGCGCCATCACGCGCTGCTCGATGCCGAGCGACAGCCGGCTCCATTCCGCGCCCGAGATGATGCGCGGCACGATGTCGAACGGAATCAGGCGCTCGGCGGCCTGCGCGTCGCCGTACACGGCGAACGTGATGCCAGTCCTGCGGAACACGCCTTCCGCGTCGTGGGCCTTCTGGGCGAGGCTTGCAGGGTTCTGCGTGTCGAGCCATGCCTTGACTCGCGAGTAGGGCGGGCGAACCTGATCGCCTGCAAGCATTTCGTCAAACGATGCCATTGAATTTTCTCTTTTTCTGCGAGGCGGCCTGCTTCGGGCCGCAGGCCGTCCCCCGATTGCGCGTCGGCTTAGTTGTCGCCCTTCTCGAGCACTTGCTGTGTCAGCGTGACCGACGGAATCGTCGGCTTGAGCAACCCACGGCGCGCGCGGCTGCTCAACCACTTCCAGCCGGCTACGAGCAGCAGTGCGACCAGCGGGATCGACGCGATCGTCCACGTCCCGTTCGGGTAGTCGAATGCCATCAGCACCAGCACGCCGAGCAGGAACAGCAGCGTGAGCCACGATGTGACGGGGGCGCCCGGCATCCTGAACGGCACGTCTTCCACCTCGCCGCGCCTGACCGCGGCGCGGAACTTCATCTGGCACACGACGATGAAGCCCCACGTGCTGATGATGCCGAGCGACGCGATATTCAGCACGATCTCGAACACGCTCGACGGCACGAGATAATTGAGCAGCACGCCGACCACGTAGATCGCGACCGTCACCAGAATGCCCGCGTACGGCACGGATTGCGCGCTCATTCGGCCGAGGAACGCCGGGGCCGAGCCGCCCATCGACAGCGAACGCAACACGCGTCCGGTCGAATACAGGCCCGAGTTGAGGCTCGACAGCGCCGCCGTCAGCACCACCAGGTTCATCACCGAGCCGATGCCCGGCACGCCGAGCGCGCCGAAGAACGTGACGAACGGGCTCTGGCCCGCCTTGTACGCGCTCCATGGCAGCAGGCAGACCAGCAGAACCACCGACGCGACATAGAAGATCGCGATGCGCCAGATCACGTTGTTGATCGCGCGCGGCAGCACCTTGCGCGCGTCCTTGCATTCGCCGGCGGCCGTGCCGACCAGCTCGACGCCCGCGAACGCGAACACCACGCCCTGCACCAGCACCAGCGCCGGCATCAGTCCGTGCGGAAAGAAGCCGCCGTTGTCGGTGATCAGATGCATGCCGGTGTCATGGCCGGCGACCGGCACGCCCGTGCCGAGGATCACCGAGCCGATCGCGAGAAACAGCACGATCGCGGCGACCTTGATCAGCGCGAACCAGAACTCCATCTCGGCGAACCACTTCACGCCGATCAGGTTCATCGTCGCGACGATGCAGAGCGCGACGAGCGCGAAGATCCACTGCGGCACGGCCGCGAACGGCGCCCAGTAATGCATGTACAGCGCGACGGCGGTGATGTCGACGATGCCGGTCATCGCCCAGTTCAGGAAGTACATCCAGCCCGCGACGAACGAAGCCTTCTCGCCGAGGAATTCTCGCGCGTACGACACGAAGCTGCCGCTGCTGGGGCGATGCATCACGAGTTCGCCGAGCGCGCGCAGGATCAGGAACGAGAACGCGCCGCACACCAGATAGACGATCGCGAGCGCCGGTCCGGCGGCCTGCAGACGGCCGCCCGCGCCGAGGAACAAACCGGTGCCGATCGCCCCGCCGATCGCGATCATCTGCACCTGTCGATTGCCGAGGGTCTTGTGGTAGCCGGCTTCGTGCGATTCGAGCCAGCTGCGTTTGTCGGTTTCGCCCGTTGTCGACGGTTCGGGAATCGATGCCATGACGGTATCCTCGTGCGCGGATGTGATTGGATTCATCCCGATCGCGAGGCGACCGGGACCACCGGTACCGGAGGACCAGGGTGCGGATTCAAGCGCACCCATCCTGATTGCGATTCGCCGATCGTGGCGAAAAGCGCGGTATGTCGCGAACTTATTCAGCCGTAATTCCCATCACAAACAGAATGCGAATTTGGACTGAGCCTGTTCGAATTCCTGCATATGGGCCTCGGCCGTCGCGCCGCAAAGTGCGTCAGCGGGCTCGTCGCGTGCGACGCCGCATATCGCGCGTGCGCGATTGTCGTTTCGATTTTTCTATTTCCGCTTCCGACCGGGACTCATGCTGGTTCAGGGTCACTTTGGCTCGACGCGGCTGCGGTGCCTGATCGAGATCGGCTGCGCGGCACCGCGCGCGATGACGCCGTGCCGGCATTGCCTCAAGCATCAGAGGGCAAAGAGATCGCGACCGACTATCGTGCGATGGGCTTCACGCTCGGCAGGCATCCGCCGGCGCTGCTGCGCGACCGCCTCGCGCTCGATCGCCTGCAGTCGGCCGGCAACCGGCGACGTTGCGCAGCGGACCGCTCTCGCGCGCGTGCGGATTGGTCACGGTACGGCAGTGGCCGGGAACGGCCAACGGCGTGCTGTTCATGACGCTCGAAGATGAGACGGGGCAGGTCAACGTGATCCTCTCGCCCGGTCTGCTGGAGAAATTTCGGAAGGAAGCGCTCGGCGCCGCGATGTTCGCCGTCTACGGCGTTTGGCAAACAGGGGGAAAGGTACGGCATCTGATCGCGAGCAAGCGCGTCGACAGAGCCGAACTACTCGGGGCACTGCCGACGACGTCGCGGGAGTTTGGTTGAGGAGTTAGCCGACGAAACCGCTGCTATCCATCAGATGGTATTGCCTCAACCCAAATAGACGCGCCCGGATGATGCATTGCGATCGTATCGATATTACAAGCGTCTTGTTCAATGTCCGGCAGCGATTCCGGTGCAGTGAAGACCGTCACGTTGCCCCCTTTCGCGCGAAGATCTTGACAGAAGTCGTCGGTCACGACGCCGTATCGAATCCATAGCGCCGCAGCCGGATGCGACGGGAAGTACCTCAGAAAGTCCGCGATGCCATCCTTGCTTTTTGCATAGAAAATCATTTCAGTTCACCAGTTTTGGATGGGCAAGGGTACATGTCGCCAGGAAGAGATACGGCTGGATGTGGGCAAAAATATGCGTCCCGTCTCGTGAATTCATCCACATCCGAGTACCTGGGAGACCCTCGTTGATTATTCAATGCGTGGTGGCTCCGTCGACATGGCTTGCTCTGAAACGCTTTGTCATCTTGAAATCATGGACTTATATTCAAAGATAACTCATTGAGACCGCGGACATCTTTTCTCCGAGACAACAACAGCTGTGGGCTCGCAGAAAAGTTGTCTTTGAGCCCCTCGAAAAATCAGGCGGTTGGACAACGCTTCTGAGACGACTGCATACCGCTCATCTCAGAAATGACTACAACGAGTCCGACCTCACATGGCGCTCGCGGATCACACGCCGTGCGAATTCACCCGGCAATACTGCCTTCGGCCTACGACCGAAGGCTCATGAAAGGCCGGACACTACGCTCGCCACCGTCCAGGAAATCCATACGGTTCAAATCCAGCCGGCATCGTCTACCTAACTGTCCGGATGTGCGCGGGCATCTCTGCATGCGGACGCCCGGCATCATCGATATCGCTCCGGAGCTCCACGAATCTCAATATAGCCAGGCTGGCTGAACCTCGTCCTCACACGTTCACGAGCATCGACCTGGCATTTCATCCGACCGCGTTGATGACCTTCGTTTCCAGGTAATCCTCGAAACCGAACGCCCCCCACTCGCGCCCGTTCCCCGACTGCTTATAGCCGCCAAACGGCGCATCGAAAGACTGATCGGCGCCGTTGAGACTCACCATACCGGCACGCAGTTCGCTTGCTACGGATCGTGCCAATTCCGCATCGCCCTGCAGATAGGCCGCAAGTCCGTACGGCGTGTCATTCGCAATGGAGATGGCTTCGTCGAGACTCCGATACGGGATCATCGTCAAAACGGGGCCGAAGATTTCCTCACGCGCGATACGCATATCGTTATGCACATCGGCGAACACCGTCGGTTTGACATAGTAGCCGCGCTCGAGACCAGCCGGCGCATCCGGCCCGCCGGCGACGAGCGTAGCGCCTTCATCGATCCCCGCCCGGATGAGAGCGCGGACCTTTTCGAACTGAGCGTGCGATGCAACAGGGCCGATATGGCTGCCGTGCTGCTCAGGACGACCGACCTGAATGCTGTTGGTCACCTCACGAGCGATTTCGACAGCCGCCGCGTATTCGCTCTCGGGCACGAGCATGCGTGTCGGGGCGTTGCAAGACTGTCCGCTATTAGCCATGCAATGACGCACGCCTCTCTCGACGGCCGGACGCAGATCCGCGCCTTCGAGAATGATGTTCGGCGATTTGCCGCCCAGTTCCTGGGTTACCCGTTTGATCATTTGCGCACCCACCGCGCCGATCGCGCTGCCCGCGCGGGTCGAACCCGTAAACGAAATCATGTCGACGTCAGGATGCGCCACAAGCGCCGCGCCCGCAGTCGCACCGTCGCCGTTGATCATGTTGAACACGCCAGGCGGCAAATCGAGTTCTTCGATCATTTCGGCCCACAGCAGCGCGCTCAGCGGCGTGACCTCGCTCGGCTTGAGCACCATCGTGCACCCGGTTGCAAGGGCGGGCACCACCTTGCACGCAATCTGGTTGATGGGCCAGTTCCACGGCGTAATCAATGCACACACGCCAACAGGCTCACGAACTACTGTCCCGCCGGAGACTGCCTGCTGGAAGCGAAACGTCCGCAGGGCGTTGATCCCAGCTTCAATGTGCCCTTGCCCGGTTCGGGCCTGAGCCGCTACAGCGAAATCGATCGGCGCACCCATCTCGAGCGAGATGACGCGCGCCATCTCGTCGTAGCGACGATTGTAGATCGACAGCAGTTTGACGAGCCACCGCTCCCGCTGTTCGACGGCGGTTCGTGAAAATTCGCCGAACGCAGCTTTTGCGGCGGCTACCGCGCGATCGACGTCGGACGCGGAAGCTGCGGCAATCGTCTCGATGATCGATTCGTCCGCCGGGTTTTCCACTTCGATATGCGCGCTCGATTCAGGCGCTTGCCAGTTGCCCGCAATGTAGAACCGCTTCGCATTGGTCATTTGAGTCTCCAGTTGTTGAATTAAGAACGTGGTTCAGTCTTACCGTCATCACATTTGCTGCATCACATCCAAAGATGCCCGTGACTTTTCTCCTCCTCTGCCGTGATCGGTCCGTACGCTTGTGCGCGCCCGCATCCGGGAATATGATGCATCATATATCTCAATTTCACAGGAGGAAAGTCCATGACGAAAGTTGCTGTAGTAACGGGTGGCGGCACCGGTATCGGCCGTGCGATCGCCGAGGAGTTCTTGCGCGCGGGTCTGCGCCCCGTGTCCGTCGGAAAGGACGTGGACGAGGATCTAGATCCGGCGATCGAGTTCCGGCGAGTCGACGTGACGTCAGCCGCTGAAGTCCGCGATGCGTTCGGCGATCTGGCGCAGCTTCACGTGCTCGTCAATGCCGCCGGAATCATCCTCCACGATCGCGCGGAGTTCGATTCAGCGGGTTTTAGAAAAGTGGTCGACGTCAATCTGAACGCCTGCCAGCTCACGACCGAAGTCGCGCTCGACAAGCTTTCCGCGGTGCGCGGCTGCGTCGTCAACATCGCATCGATGTGGAGCTTTTTCGGCTCGGCCCGTAATCCTGCCTATACGGCAAGCAAGGCCGGTGTCGTTGGCTTGACGCGCGCGCACGCCGCTGCGTTCGCGGATCGCGGGGTGCGCGTCAATGCAGTGGCGCCGGGCTGGATCGAAACGCGACTCTCTGCCGGAGCGCTGAACAACCCCGAGCGCAGCGGTTCAATTCGCGCGCGTCTGCCGCTCGGGCGCTGGGGGCAGCCTGCGGATGTCGCCAAGGGCGTGAAATTCCTTTGCTCGGCCGATGCGGAGTACATCACGGGGGTCGTCCTTCCGATCGACGGCGGATTCAGCATCGCGTGACGGAGCAGTAACAATGGGCGGCGGCGCTATGCCGCCGCGTGCATGTACTACCCGCGTGGGCGGCATTGCAATCGAATCGCGTGTCGGCTGGTTACGAAGCCGCGACTTCGCCACGCTCCCGCTCTGCCATCCATTCAAGCAGCACGCGCTGGCCCCATTCGATATCTTCCTGGATCGCTTGCGATGCCCCTTCGGGATCCCCCTTGCGCAGCGCGGCCAGCACGCGATAGTGAGGATGCGAACGATTCGATATCTCGCGCCGCGGCAGATGCGAATGAAACGTGTGCAGCAGCGGCCCCATCCGGACCCACATGGTTTCCACGGTCGCGCTGAGCGTGGGCATCCTGGCTGCCGCCATCAATTCGAAATGGAAGTCACGATTGCGCTCCGCGGCCTCTGAAGGGCTCGCGGCAACTGCCTCGATGAATTCGTCGTGTGTCAGGCTCAGGTGGCGGATTTCCTTTGGGGTAATGCGCTGCGCCGCCTGTTCCGCCGCCGCACCCTCAAGCAGGCGCCGCATGAGCTGAATCTCCGCAACGGTATCGGCATCGAGCACCGGCACCACGATCGAGGTCGCCGCGGTCATTTCCAGGGCCTGTTCGCTGACCAGGCGGAAAATCGCCTCGCGCACCGGCGTGATGCTCGTGCCAAGTTTTTCGGCAAGGTCGTTGATACGCAACCGGTCGCCAGGCGCGTACTGACCGTTCATTAATCGGGAGCGGATCTCTTCGTAGATGCGTGACGAGAGATTGCTCTTTTCGACACGGGCGAGTGGCTTCATTCTGATAACGGGACGGAAAATGTTTTCATGCATGATACATCACGCTCCATCGCCACAACAGGCGGCGCCGATGTCGGAGCTTGCGGCACGCGCACTGGGCTTAGTCGAATACGGCGACGGGCCGGCCGTGCCCGGTATGGGATTTCAACGATTCCAGTGCCTCGGGCAAGCGCGACAGCGACATCGGCTCGATCGGCAGCGGCGCCAGTGCACGATGCAGCACGTCTGTGAGCAGACGCTCTCCCGCGTCGACCAGGGTGCGCCAATGCGCGGCCGACCCGTGTGTGTGCAGTGCATTGAGGGCCACTTCGTGCAACGAGATCGCCGTCGTGAACGGCGCGACCGGCGATGCCTCCAGACGGTCCTGAATGCAGACGAGATGGCCGTTCACGGTGATGAAGCGGGCAAGTCGGGCGGCATGCTGACCGCTCACCGTGTCAAACACGGCGTCGAACGGCCGACGCGATGAAAAGGCACTGCTTCCGATGTCCGGCAACAGACACGTCGAAGCGCCAAGACGCGCCATGCGCTCGAAATGGCGTGAGTTGCATATGACCGACACGCTCCAGCGCGCCCGCACGGCGAGCTGAACCAACAGCGTGCCGACCGCGCCACCGGCACCCGTTATCAGTGCCTCGCCCCCGGCCCGGTGCGGCACTTTTTGCATGGCTTGCCACGCAGTCAGCATTGGGCAAGGCAACGCCGCGGCCTCGGCAAAGCTCAGGCCCGGCGGTAAGCGCAACAGTGCCCGTGCCGGCACCACGGTGTACTCCGCAAAACTCCCGTCGCGCGCGAGCGACTGGTGGTAGGTCACGCGCACGCCGAGCCATTCCTGTTGTATGCCCGCGCCTACCGAGACCACCTCTCCCGCCCCGTCAACGCCGGGTATGTGGCCCGGCCGCCATGCCGGCGCCCCCCAACCGATGAACTTCCAGTCAACAGGATTCAGCCCTGCGGCGCGGTTTCGCACGAGTACTTCTCCAGGCCCCGGCACGGGCCGCGCGGCCCGCCGCCAGGCGAGCGCAGAAGGCGCGCCGGCGATCTGCCAGGTCCAGGCGCCCATCGTATCCGTCGTGTGGTTCGTGCCGATCATCACGCTATCGTCCGACATCGCTACACCACCGTGTCGAGTGCTGCGCTGTTGAGGGCCGTCTTGCCGAGCGCGTAGTCCGCGCCCTTCTCGCCGATCATGATGGAAGCGGCGTTCGTATTGCCCGAGACGAGGTTCGGCATGACCGAGGCATCGATCACGCGCAATCCGTCGATGCCGCGCACGCGCAATTCCGGATCAACCACTGCGTGCCCGTCCACGCCCATCCTGCACGTGCCGACCGGGTGATAGACGGTTTTCGCGCGCTTGCGGATGTAGTCCATCAGCGAGGCGTCGGTTGCGACGCTCGCGCCCGGCAGCGCCTCCTCGCTCGTATAAGTGCGCAAAGCCGGTTGCGCGAGAATCTCGCGCGCCTTTTTCAGGCCGGCTACAGCGAGGCGGCGGTCCTCGGCGTGCTGGAAGTACTTCGGATCGATCCACGGCGCGGCGCCCGGATCCGCGCTCCGCAGGCGAATCTCGCCGCGGCTTTGCGGACGTAGCACGCACGGATTAATCGTCGCGCCGGCCGACTTCACGTGGTCCTGATCCAGGTCGAGAAACACGATCGGCACGAAGTGCATCTGGATGTTGGGACGCTCTTCCGGCGCATCGACATTGACGAACGCGCAGGCTTCGGTCACGTTCGATGTGACGGGGCCGCTCTTGAACAGCAAATATTGCAACCCGTTCTTCAGCGTATTGGCGAAGCTGTCCTGGCCGTAATAGCCGTAATTTCCGGTGCAGTAGGACACCGCCGGAAACTCGATATGATCCTGCAGGTTCGCGCCGACACCCGGCAGATCCTGCACGGTCTCGATGCCATGCCGTGCAAGTTCGTCCGTCGCACCGATTCCCGAAAGCAACAGCAGGCGGGGCGACTGTACGGCGCCTGCCGACAGGATCACCTCCTTGCAGCCCTTCTCGCGAACGACCTCGCCGTTGCTGACGTATTCCACACCGACCGCGCGCCCCGCCTCGATCAAAATTCGGTCCACGCGCACGCCGGTACGGATGGTCAAACGTCCGCTCGCCTCGGCTTTACGCAGATAAGCCACGGCTGCGCTGCACCGCCTCTTATCGCGTGTCGTGATCTGATTGAAGCCTACGCCGTTCTGTCGCGCGCCGTTGAAGTCGTGCGTAAAAGGAATGCCGGCCTGCTGCGCGGCACGCACGAACGCCGTCGACAACTCACATCGCTGCGTGAGATCGGAAACGCCAAGCGGCCCGCCAACGCCGTGATACCGGTCGTTGAGTCGCTCGTTGTCCTCTGCGCGCTTGAAGTACGGCAACACCTCGTCGTAAGACCATCCGCAGTTGCCCAGACGAGCCCATTCGTCGTAGTCCTCCTGTTGCCCGCGGATATAGATGAGCGCGTTCACGGAGCTGCCGCCGCCCAACACCCGGCCTTGCGGCACGATGCGCGGCCGGGCGTCGAGCCCTGTTTGCGGCTCGGTTTCGTAGTGATACAGCAGATCCGTCGACAGCAGTCTCGTGAAACCCGCGGGAATGTGCACAAGTGGATTCCTGTCGCGCGGCCCCGCCTCCAACAACAAAACGTTCGCGCCGGCCTCGATCAGTCGGCCGGTCACAGCGCTGCCCGCCGAACCGCCTCCGATCACGATGTAGTCGTATGTCAAGGGTGTCTCCAGTGTCTGGTTCTGGTGTTTATTGAACGGGCGCAGCCTCGTTGAACGACATATCGCTACAACCCGCCTAACGATAATATATGATGCATCATCATAGAACAACAACCATCCCGCCGGTAGGCTTCGCCACTTAGGGCAAATACCCATCTAAGTCGGCCGGTCACGGATATATGATGCATCATGTATAGAAAATTCAGCACAAGAACGTTCGTTCGCTTTGAAGCCGTGATGGGCCTCGCCGAACGCAAACAGGATCACAGAGGAGACGATGAGCAACCATCTGGTCATGCGCAACATCAGCAAGCACTTCGGCGGCGTACAGGCGCTACGCAACGTCAGCCTGGAGGCGCACGGCGGTCAGGTGCACGCGCTGATGGGCGAAAACGGAGCGGGCAAATCGACGCTCATGAAAATACTGGCGGGTGCGCACACGCCTGACGAAGGAGAGATCCTGCTGGATGGTCGCCAACTTGCGATCGACAGCCCGCACGCCGCACAGGCACACGGGATCTCCGTCATTCATCAGGAATTCTCGCTCGCAAAGCATCTTTCAGTCGCGGAGAACATCTTTCTCCACGACCTCGGTGCAGGCACGTCGATCATCCGCTGGGCGAAACTGAAGGCGCGCGCCCGCGAACAACTTGCTGCGCTCGGCTTCGGTGAACTGGACGTGTCGCGCCCCGTATCAACGTTGTCGGTCGCCGAGCAGCAGATCGTCGAGATCTGCAAGGCGCTTTCGCGTACGTCGCGCGTTCTCGTATTCGACGAACCGACCGCGGTGCTGACGGCGCGCGAAACCGCGCGCCTGTTCGCCCTGATCGAACGGCTGAAACGCGATGGCGTATGCATCATTTACATCTCGCACCGACTGGAAGAAATCTTCCGGCTATGCGACAGCGCCACCGTGCTCAAGGACGGCGCCTTCGTTAGCACGGTACGCATTGCCGACATCGACGAAAGCCGTCTCGTTCAGCTGATGGTGGGCCGCGAGCTGCAGGATCTCTTTCCGAAGCGCGACACGTGCATCGGCGATACGCGGCTGGAAATAAGCGGCCTATGCGCAGGCGAACGCGTGCGCGACGTCTCGTTTCACGTGCGCGCGGGTGAGGTGCTGGGCTTCAGCGGCCTCGTCGGCGCAGGCCGAACGGAGACGATGCGCGCGATCTTCGGCGCGGACCGCAGGAGCAGCGGCCAAATACGGGTCGACGGTCGTCCGATCGCAAAGCTGAAGCGCCCCCGCCACGGCATCGAAAGCGGTATCGGAATGCTCCCCGAGGACCGCAAACAGCAAGGCGTGCTCCTGAACATGCCGATCCGCGCAAACGCGATGATGACACCGCGCAACACGCTCGCGCGCCTGCTCTGCATTCTCGATCATCGCGCCGAGCGCGTGCGTACGCGTGAACTGATCAAACAGCTGCGGGTGAAGGCGCGCGACACCGAGGTCGACGTATCGACGCTCTCGGGCGGCAATCAGCAGAAAGTCGCGCTGATGAAGTGGCTCTCGAACGGCTGCCGAGTATTGATCCTTGACGAGCCGACGCGGGGCGTCGATATCGGCGCCAAGATCGAGATCTATCACGTCATCAACGATCTTGCACGCGCCGGCGTCGCCCTCATCGTGGTCTCCTCCGATATGCCGGAGATCATCGGTCTGTGCGACCGCGTGCTCGTCATGCGTGCAGGCCGTATTGCGGGCGAACTCAGCGGCCCCGCCATCAACGAAAAGTCGCTGATATCGCTGGCCATGGGAGTCAAGTAATGGAAGGAATCATGCAAACGCAGCGCACCGATGTCCCGCTCCTCCGCGGCCTGGTGCGCCATAACGCGTTGATCATGCTGATCGTGCTGTTCGTTGTATCGAGCGTCATGTCACCCGCGTTTCTGAGCCAGGAAAACCTCTATAACCTGCTCCGGCAATTGACACCCCTGTTGTTCGTCAGCCTCGGCATGTTACTCGTGATCAATACGGGCGGCATCGACCTGTCGGTGGGGTCGATTGCAGCAGCCGGCGGCCTGCTGGTCGCCATGCTGGTCCCGTCGATGCCGTTCGGCGGCACGCCCGGGCTCCTCCTCGCGGTCGCGCTGGCCGTGATGCTCGGTGCGCTCTTCGGAGCGTTCAACGGGGTACTGGTGACCGCCTTCGGGCTCGCGCCATTCATCGTGACGCTTGCCATGATGACCATCGCACGCGGAATCACATACATGATGTCGAACGGCCAGCCGACAATGCTGCCGCTCGATCTGCCGGCGGCTGAATGGCTCAATGAATTCGGCAGCGGAAGCGCCCCCTGGATCAACGTGCCGTGGCCGGTCGTACTCGGCGTGGTCGTCGCGCTGCTGTTCCACTTCTTGATGATCTACACCACATTTGGACGTATGGTCGTCGCGACGGGCAGCAATGAAACCGCCGTGCGGCTGGCAGGTATTTCCGAGCGCGGTTACAAGTTCTGCGTCTACGTGATTTCCGGTGCACTGAGCGCCGTCGCCGGCATCGTTTTCACGGCACGCACAGGTGTTGGCACACCGATCACTGGAATCGGCCTGGAACTCGACGGCATCGCCACGTGCGTGATCGGTGGCGCGTTGCTCTCCGGCGGGAAGGGCTCGGTTCTCAACACCGTGATCGGCGTGCTCGTGCTGGGGCTAATCGGCAATGTGATGAATCTCATGAGCGTGCCTGTATATCCGCAACAGATCATCAAAGGCGCGATCATCGTTCTTGCCGTGCTGGTTCAACGCATCGGCCAAAGCTAAACCCCTTCCCCGTTCACCGGGCCGCCACGCGGCCCTCTCGCTGCCCCTTTTTCTTTCGTCAAACAATATTATTAAGGAGACTGAAATGAAGGTTGCTCGCAGAGCGCTCGCCGTTGCCACCATGCTGGCGTTCGGCATCACCGCCCCTGTCCACAGCCAGGCCAAGGCCAAAATCTACACGCTGCTGCCGAATACGGCACTGTCCGGTGTGGTGGATCCAGCCCTGCCCGATCGAACGGCGACCCACAAGGCGTGGCCGAAGCAGCCAGCCAATCCGAACCAGTTAAAAATAGGATGGACCGACATCACGCTGGGCAATCCGTGGTTCGTCGAGCTCGTCAAAGGGGCGCGACAGAGTGCGGCGAAATACGGTTACTCGATCGACGTGCAGGTGGCCGACGGCGACCTGCAGCGCCAATGCGCGCAGATCGACAACTTTGTCACGCGCAAAATGGACGTCATTGTGGTCGATCCGACCGATACGCTGGGCGTGTCTGCATGCATCAATCGCGCCGTCGATGCCGGCATCCCGGTCGTCACCGTCGGCACCACGCCGGACGCGAGCGCCCGAGTGCTCACCACACTACTTGGTAACCCCTATGCGAGCGGTTTCGAGGTAGGCCAGTACGTGGCGAAGGCGGCGGGCAAAGACACGCCGATCGACGCGGCCGTCGTCATCGGTGTACTCGGAAACTCGACGTCGGAAAGCCGCATCAACGGACTGATCGCGGGCATCGTCGATCAGCGCATGCGCGACCGCACCCCAAGCGCAACCCGAGAGGACGCCATGTTGCGCGGCTTCGAACTGTTCCAGACCTTGAAGAAAACCGGCAAGCTGAGTGCTCCGGACATCAAATTCAACGTGCTCGCGCTGGGCGTAGGCAAGTGGACCGAGGAAGGCAGCCTCGCTGCCACTGAAGATATCCTTTCCGCGCACGGTACCAAACTGAATTTCATCCTCTCCGAGAACGACTTCATGGGGCTCGGCGCATTGCGCGCCGTACGAAACATGGGCAAGCAGGGGAAGATACGCATCGCCGATGCAGCCGGCGGTTACCGTGGAGAGCTCGACCAGATCAAGAAGGGCAACATCCTCGTGTCCGGCGAAAACTCCGGCGAGCAGACCGGTGTGGCTGCCATCGAATTCATCCACAACGCGTTCACGCGGCGCGTCGATGCGAACAATCTGCCCATGGGCTCCGGTTTCCCGCCGGCAATCATCACGCAAGGCAACGTCGACCAGAAGATCGATCCGAATCCGGCGAACCTCTTCTACAGGTACACGATTCCGCCCGTCCGGTCGATTCCGGAAATTCGGGCCCAAGGCTCGAGCAACTGATTCGTTTCGCTTTGTTCCGCATGCGATGCAAGGGCGTGCACTGCACTGGTCCGCACGCCGCGCGCTTTCACAGGAGATTCACTTCATGAGCTTTGACACCGACAGTTTTCGCGACAATCTTTTTGCAGGAAGGCACGTGCTCGTTTCCGGCGCGACGAGCGGCATCGGGCTTGCCATCGCGCGTGCGTTCCACCGACTCGGCGCGCATACCATCGCCACGGGCTCGTCCGCAAGGAAGCTCGACGCGCTACGCAACGAGGCGTCGCTGACCGGCTTGCGTTTTGCCGCGCTGGACGTGCGCAGTCACGGCGAAATCGACGCATTCTTCGGTAGCCTCGGACACCTTGATGTGCTCGTCAATGCGGCTGGCGTAGCTCGCCCGCGCGACGAATACGCGGACGATGTGTTCAGCGATGTACTCGACGTCAATCTACGTAGCGTAATGCGCGTGTCGCAGGCCGCGCGCCCGCTCCTCGAACGATCGCGCGGCTCGATCGTCAATATCGCGTCCATGCTTAGCTACCTCGCCGACGCCGACGTACCGGCCTACTGCGCCAGCAAGACCGGCGTGGTCGGTCTGACTCGCTCGCTGGCCCATGAATACGGGCCGCGCGGAGTGCGCGTGAATGCGATCGCTCCGGGTTACCACAGAACCGACATGACGCGGATATTCTGGGAATCGGAAGAGTTGTCGCGCAAGATCGTGTCGCGTTCCGCTCTCGGTCGCTGGGGCGAAGCAGGGGATCTCGCGGGCGCGGCGGTGTTTCTCGCGTCGCCCGCCGCGGCTTTCGTGACCGGCGTGACGCTGCCCGTTGATGGAGGGTATGTGTCCGGCTTCTAGGCCGATTCGATGAGGCGTTCAAAGCCGATCAGCCGAAATGGCCGCCCACGGCGGCCATTTCATTTTCCGCACGTCCGGCGATCAGGCGATGCCGCCGAAGCACAGGTACTTGATCTCGAGATAGTCGTCGAGGCCATAACGCGATCCTTCTCTGCCGAGGCCGCTTTCCTTGACGCCGCCGAACGGCGCGACTTCGGTTGACACGATACCGTCGTTGATGCCGACCATCCCGTATTCGAGCGCCTCCGCGACACGCCATACCCTCGCGATATCGCGCCCGTAGAAATACGAAGCAAGCCCGAAAGGCGTATCGTTCGCGAGCGCGATGGCTTCCGATTCCGTCTTGAACCGGAAGATCGGCGCAACCGGGCCGAACGTCTCCTCGTCGAAGATGCGCATGTCGCGCGTGGCGTCGGCCAGGATCGTCGGTTCGAAGAAGTTCGTACCCTGCTCCGCGCGCTTGCCGCCCGCCACGATGCGCGCACCCTTCGCCAGCGCGTCCTGCACAAGCTCATCGACCTTCGAGACGGCGGCGGCATCGATCAGCGGCCCGATCGTGACGCGTTCGTCCATGCCGTTGCCGACCAGCAGCTTGCCGACGGCCTCCGCGAGTCGCGCCACAAAGCGGTTGTAAATACCGTCCTGCACGAGCAGGCGGTTCGCACACACGCAGGTTTGGCCGGCGTTGCGATATTTCGATGCGATCGCGCCGCGTACTGCCGCGTCGACGTCGGCATCGTCGAATACAATGAATGGTGCATTGCCACCCAGTTCCATCGACGTCTTCTTGACCGTCACGGCACACTGGGCAAGCAGTTGCTTGCCAATTTCCGTCGAACCGGTAAAGGACAGCTTCCGCACGAGCGGATTCGACGTGAGTTCGATGCCAATCTGCTTCGCGTCGCCCGTCACGCACGAAACCACTCCGTGCGGAATGCCGGCACGTGCCGCAAGCACGCACAGCGCCAACGCGCTGAACGGAGTTTGACTCGCGGGCTTGAGCACCATCGTGCAACCGGCGGCCAGCGCCGGCGCGAGTTTGCGCGTGAGCATCGCGGCCGGGAAGTTCCATGGGGCAATGGCTGCGCATACGCCGATGGGTTGCTTCAACACGACGATCCGTTTGTCCCCTGCCGGCGCCGGGATCGTGTCGCCATAAACGCGTTTGCCCTCTTCGGCAAACCACTGGACGAACGACGCCGCATAGTCGATTTCACCGCGACTCTCGTTCAGCGGCTTACCCTGTTCCAGCGTCATTATTTTCGCCAGATCGTCGCGATGTTCGAGCATCAGCTCATACCATCTGCGCAGCAACGCGGCGCGTTCCTTCGCCGTTTTCGCACGCCAATGCGGCAGCGCCTGTGCAGCCGCATCGATCGCCCGGCGTGTCTCGGCCGCGCCCATTCGAGGGACCGTGCCGAGCAACGCACCGGTTGCCGGATTGAACACGTCAATGGTCGTGCCGTCGTCGGCCGCGACCCACTCGCTACCGATCGGACACGCGTCCCGCAACAGATCCGTATCGCGCAGCTCCGCGCCGCGCCAGCCATCGTCATTCAACATCGTTACTCCCGTTTATCGGAACAGGCGCGAAGTGCGGCGCCGCGCCCCGATGTCGGGCGCTCGCTTCGCGAGCCAGCGTGTCGCTGCCACCCTTCACGTACCGCAAAAAAGTCGATTGCCAGGCGCCGCCCGCGATACGGAGTGCCGTTGCGCAGGCGGCTGGCGCGTCAGGTTGCCTTCGCGAGCGCGACGCGCGCGACGCGGGTGATACCGGGACCATCGAGTTCGTAGTGCGCATACAGATGCGTCGGCGGTGCGATGAGGCTGTACTCGTCGTAAATCCCGTGCCGCACGAGCCGCACGCCGAGCCCTTCGTCGGCCAGCACCTCGGCCACGGCCGCGCCCAGCCCGCCGATCACATTGTGCTCCTCGACCGTGACGAGCACCTTCGACTGTCGCGCCGCCGCGATAATGGCATCGCGGTCGAGCGGCTTGATGGTCGGCATGTCGATCACGCCGGCCGAAATGCCTTCGCGCGCCAGATTGTCGGCCGCTTCGAGCGCGCCGGCGACCGGCAATCCGCAGCCGATGATCGTGACGTCGCGCCCCACCGAATGAACGATGGCCTTACCGATCGTGAACTCGACACCGTCGTCATAGACTTTCGGATCACGCCCGCGACCGATGCGGAAGTAGATCGGGTCGGGCCACGTGGCCGACGCGCGGATCGCGGCAGCGAGCTGCGCGCCATCGGCCGGCGAAATGACGGTCAGGTTCGCAATCGCGCGCATCGTCGAGATGTCTTCCGTCGCATGGTGCGAGGTGCCATAGAAGCCGAGCGAGATGCCGGTATGGTGACCGACGAGTCGCACCGGCAGCCTGCAGTACGCGACGTCCATGCGGATCTGCTCGCAGCACAGCAGGCCGAGAAACGAGGCGAAGGTCGCGACGAACGGCATGACGCCGGTGGTCGCCATGCCGGCGGCTGCGGAAACCATGTTCTGTTCAGAGATACCGAATTGCACGTAACGCTCCGGGAATTCGCCGGCAAACTTGTTCAAGCCGTTCGAATACTGGAGATCGGCAGAGCCGGCGACGACAGGATGACCTTCGCGCGCAAGGCCGATAAGTGCATCGGAAAGATAGTCGAGCCCAGGATTGCGCGCGTTGAGGGCGCGGTACTGCCACGAATCGGGATTTTGCGGAGTAGACATGCTCAGATCACCTTGCCCTTGATTTCTTCGATCGCACGTTGCGCGTCATCGGGTGCGAGATAGCCGAGATGCCAGCCCGGCTCGGTTTCCATGTACGACACGCCCTTGCCCTTGACCGTCTTCGCGATGATGCAGGCCGGCTTGTTGCGCGCCGTATCGGCCTTCACGCGACGCAGCAGCGGCACGAGCGCGGTCAGATCGTGGCCGTCCACTTCATGCGTCTCCCAGCCGAAAGCGCGCCACTTGTCTGCAAGCGATTCGATGCCGATGACGTCGTCGACCTTTCCGTCGAGTTGATAGCCGTTGCGATCGACGATCGCGACGAGGTTCGAGAGGCGGTGATGCGCTGCGAACATCGCGGCCTCCCATACCTGCCCCTCCTGCATTTCTCCGTCACCCAGCAACGTGAACACCTTGAACGGGCTGCCCGCCATCTGCGCCGCCTTGGCCATGCCGGCACCGTTCGATAGCGCGTGACCGATCGACCCCGAGCTGAAATCGATTCCGGGAACCTTGGTCATATCCGGATGATCGCCGAGCGGATTGCCGAGACGGGTGTAGCCATCGAGCGTCTCTCGGTCGATGAACCCGTAGTCCGCAAGAATGGGAAAGAGACCGACGGCCGCGTGCCCCTTACCCATCGTGAACCGGTCGCGGTTCTTCCAGCGCGGGTTGCCGGCACGCAGGGACATTACGTCGTAGTAAAGCGCAGCAAAGATTTCGGCTGCGGAAAACACCGACGTGTAGTGTCCCGTCTTCGCGATTTCTATCAGACGAATTGTCTCGAGGCGGACGAATTGCGCCTTTTCGCGCAGCTGTGCGAGCGTCTCCTTGGAAAGCGCATGATCGCTCTCCTGCAATGCTGTCGACATAGAGTCTCCTGTTGGAATCTAAAAGGAACGAGACGAGCGCGGCAAGATCCAGCATCCCGCTTCGTTTCACGCATGATGCATCATATATCATCGTGATGCAATGATCGATGCACACACCGCCCTCTTGTTGTCACTGTGTGTGCGTGGCATTACGGGTAATCATCAATCGCACTCCGCAAATTGACCTTGCCGCTTCGGCCCATAATGATGCATCATATATCTTCTAACAACACGGAGACGCATGTGCTGACCACTCTCCCCTCCTCGCCCACGGTCAATGGAGAAACACGGGTTATCGTCTTGATGGCGTGGCCGGCCGCTCACGTCCGGACGCCCACACTGTTCAATGCCCATTGCGCCAGGAAGAACATCAACGCGATCATGGTTCCGTGGGCCGTGCGTCCCGAGCACCTGACGCAGGCATGGGACGGACTGCGGCACGTCGCCAATCTGGCCGGTGTCGTGCTCACTATTCCGCACAAGCAGGCGGCGGCAGAACTGTGTGAGGAGCTCGATGGCGACGCATCGTTGCTCGGCGTCGTGAACGCGGTCCGCCGCAACGCGAGCGGCAGTTATACGGGGCGAATGTATGACGGTTCCGGTTTTGTCGCCGGCATGCTGCGCGAGGGCATCGCGCTCGCGGGCAAGCGCGTGCTTTTGCTTGGCGCAGGTGGAGCGGCGACTGCCCTTGCGTTGGCACTGGCGCGCGAGGGCATTGCACGGCTGACGATCGCCAACCGCAGTCGAGAAAAAGCACGCGACCTGGCGGCACTCGTCGGAAAGGCGGTGCCGAACTGCGAGGTAAAAGCCGGCAGCGATGAGCCGGGCAATCACGACATCGTGATCAACGCAACGTCGCTAGGGCTGAAACCTGACGACGTGCTGCCGTGCGACACGTCGAAGCTGACGCCTGAAATGGTCGTCGCCGAGGTGGTCATGCAGCCCGCGGTCACGCGGTTTCTGGTAGAAGCTGAAGCGCGTGGCGCTCGCACTCACCGTGGCGAACACATGGTTACGTCGCAACTCGATCACTTTGTCGAATTCCTGCTCACGAACGTGAATCCGCAAGGCTGAGGCTGGCGTCCTTGTCGCCCAACGTCTCAGCGAGCTCGCAGCCCAAATGCGCGGTCCTTGCAAGCAAACCGATCGGCGATTCCGGCACGCTTACTACACCCTAATCACTGATGCATCTGATGAGATTCGTCTGTTTAAGACTCCGTACCGAATTCCATCCAACCGGCACTCGAAATCATGACCGCACTTATTTTTGGCTCTCCTGGTCGATACATTCAGGGCGACGGAATCCTTGACGATATCGGCCAATACATTCGCGAATGCTCGGATCGTGCGCTGATCCTTTGCGACAGCTTCGTGAAAGAACAGTTCGGATCGCGAATCGCGGCCTCGTGCGCCGCGCACGACATCGACGTACGCTGGCTGGCGTTCAGCGGTGAACTCACGGATCGAAAGGTTCGCGAGCTCGAGCAGGCCGCGCAATCGTTCGACCACGAAGTCGTTGTTGCGATCGGTGGCGGCAAAACGCTCGACGCTGGAAAGGCGCTCGTCGATGCTGCACATTGCGCGTTGATCACAGTGCCCACCGTTGCATCGAACGACTCCCCAACTTCCAAAAACTATGTGGTTTACGACGAGGATCATCAACTCGCGGCGGTCAGGCACTTGCCGCGCAGCGCCACGTACGTGTTGGTTGACACAACGTTGATCGCGCAGGCCCCGACACATTTTCTGCTTGCCGGCATCGGTGATGCGATCAGCAAATACTTCGAAGCAGAGCAGTGCCTGCGCAGCGACGGCAAAAACATGTTCGGCGCCAGGCCGTCCTACTCTGCGTACGTACTCGCGCGCGAGTGCTTTTCGATCATTCGGGCCCACGCGGAGACGGCGCTGGCCGAGCTCAAGCACGGCCGCACTGCTCCGGTATTCGACCGGCTCGTCGAAGCCGTCATTCTGATGAGCGGCCTGGGCTTCGAAAGCGCGGGGCTATCGATCGCACACTCGATGACGCGTGGCCTGTCCCGGCTCGAAACGTCGGCGCGGGCACCACACGGCTTGCAGGTCGCGTACGCGCTGCTCGTTCAACTACATCTCGAACGTCGAGCACCGGACTTCATGCGCGACATGATCGGCCTCTACGCACGCATTGGTCTGCCGGTCCGCTTGTGCGACCTGGGTTCTGGCGTCGTCACTCGCGAGCACTACGAGACCGTCGCTCGCTTCACGTTACAAGCACCCTACTCGGCAAATTTCGAGCGCACGCTCGGCATCGCGGACATCGTCGCGGCAATGGAAGCCATCGACCACGCTACTGCCTGAGCCCACAGGCAGCGCGAACCGGGCGCGAAAACATTTCCCGCGACAATAAATTGGAGACTTCATGACTTACCTTTCTCATCTCTCCTCGTCGTCGCGACGTGCCGCGTCGCAACCTTCATCTCATCGGCGATCCTTGATCGCGTCCAGCCTCGGCAATTTACTCGAATGGTTCGACTGGACGGTCTACACGGTCGCATCGGTCTATATTGCTGGCGCGCTGTTCGATAATACGAACAAGACATCGTCGCTGCTCGGTACGCTGGCCGTATTCGCTGCAGGCTTCTTCGCCCGCCCGTTGGGTGGCATCGTATTCGGCGCGATCGCCAACCGGATCGGGCGCCGCTCGGTACTCTTGAGTACGATGCTCCTCATGGCGTTCGCGAGCCTTCTGATCGCGATCATCCCGCCATATGACGCAATCGGCAGTTGGGCCTCGGCTGCATTGCTGGTAGCGCGACTCGTGCAGGGTGCGGCGCACGGCGGCGAAACAACTGCGTCCTACGCCTACGTTGCCGAAATCGCTCCTCCGGCGCAGCGTGGTTTGTGGTCGAGTGCCGTGTTCATTTCGGTCGGCGCCGGCTCGCTGCTTGCCACTTTTTTTCTTGCGTCTCTCACGGCGTTCCTTTCACCGGACGCCATGCAGGACTGGGGATGGCGGGTGCCGTTCGCGTCAGGCGGGTTTCTCGCGATATTCGCGCTATGGCTGCGCCGCAATATGGTGGAGAGCATCAGCGTCGACGCTTCGACCAACGCCCGTCATAAGCCGTGGCCACGGGCCAAGGTCGTGCGTGAAGGCTTGAAGCTGTTCGTGTATGAGGCTGGTTCGACGCTTACCTACTATACGTGGGTAACATCCGCGGCCATCTATGCAATCAGTGTCAAGCACATGGATCCGCACCGCGCGTTCGCAATGAGTTGCATTGCCCAGGTGATCTATCTGATCGCGCTTCCGCTCATTGGACGCCTTTCCGATTTCACAGGACGCAAGGTTACAACGCTCATCTCGCTACTCGGCATCTCGATCACCATCTTTCCGCTCTGGAGCTTGATTTCCAGCGAGCCGTGGACGTTGCTTGTCACGCAATCGGTCGGGCTCGTGCTCGTTGCATTTATCACCGGGAGCAAGCCTGCAGCCATTTCGGAACAAGTGCCGACACGCTACCGCACCCGTCTCTTCGGCTTCTTCATTTCACTTGCGGTCGCATTCTTCGGCGGCACCGCCTCATATTTGAATGCATGGCTGTATTCCATCAACAGGGGGCAGCTATTCAATGTCTATCTTATCGTGGTGGCCGTAGCCGCGAGTTGCGCCGTGCTGACATGGAAGAACAACACCGGGGTAAAGCTGGACGATATCGAATGAGCTTGGATACCGACCCTGACCCAGGAAATAGTCCGGGTGTGGGCTCTCAGAAAAGATGTCTTTGGCACCCTATATAAATCAATGGCTTGGACATCTTTTTTGAGACGATCACATGCTCACAGTCTCAGAAAAGGTGTCCTTGGGCACGGAAATTCTCAGAAAAGTTGTCCTTGGAAGCATCGCTTGCCCGCGTTCGCGCATTCCGTTGGAACCGAGCGGTGAGTGCCGTCGATCAAATCTGCACGACATCCCGACCGAAACCTGTTCACCTCATCAGTCACAGCTAAGGCCTGCGCCCCAGATCCTTGGATATGGGGCGCGACCGATCAGGTGGAGGTCGAGCGTACCTTCCCCAGGATCGTGCATGTGCAGGCGGCTCGTCCGCGCGGCGTGGCGCAGGACTTGTGAATCCTTCCGCCAAGACGCCTAGAATTCAGTCATGGCTGCATTCCACATTCACAAGGAGGCTGTCATGACTCAGTCGATGATTGGTTGGGTGGTTGGTCTTGCGGTGGTCGCGGTGGTTGCAGTCGCGTTGGCGCGCCGTTACCAGAGCGAACATTCAAGTATGGAAGTCGTTCAGTGGCTGGACTCCCATCACTTGGGGTGGATGCATCGCAAACATTGACCTCTCGGCGCTGGCGGCGATAAACCCCGCCTTGCCGAAGTTTACCGGGAGCCAAACACACGGATGCAGGCAGGCGAGTGAAGTCTTTGGGCGAATGCTCGAACTCCGGAATCAGCGGTTGGAGCACCGCCCACAATTCGTTGCTGATCTTTCTTCTTGCCATGCACGCAAAAGTACGGACTAGCGAGCATCGTGTCCAGTTGTGTTAGTCGCTCTTAGTCACGAGTTCCTCTTGAATCAAGTTGGAACGCAACGGTCGGCTGTCACACGTAACGTTACGGCAGGTCCGCACCACGCGCAACGGCGATTCCGTGATGACTTCGGGATAAGCGCCCCCATTACTGGACCAGTATTGATCGGCCATTCTACGAACATGCTCGTTCGATGAAATCAGACGGCTGATCATGGAGGTCGCGCGCCTGCGGCGCGAATCTGATCGAAAAAATGAACTAATCTGCGGCTCCGGTGGCAGCAGCACGTCCGCGCCTGTCGCCATGGCGAATCACGACTAGCAATTGGCGGCGACACTGTATCTGTGCTCGGTAAGATCGACTCAGCGCGGATCTTGGAGACAACAATCATGTCGATCAACTCAAGTATTGCGCGACAAACTTTTCGGGGCATTCGCCGGCTACTTACGATCGATCAAAAGAAGCCCGTTGCGGATTTCGGTGAATGTGATCAACCAGATCGGCAACGAGATCACCGAGATCGGCACTCATGAACGCCCAACTCGCAATTCAACAAAGGACCGTTGCAGACTGCGGATTCAACCGGACGATGCAACACAATCGAAGCAGTGTAAGTAGCGGGCGGCGCCTCTGGGAACTAGCCATGATGCGTGACCGAACACCGGATTTTATCCATATTTAATACATTCGCCCCCTGGCCATCCCCAGAGCAATCGCACCCAAAGCCCCCGATCGGCCGTGCCACCCCGCACCGCGCTATCGCTGAATTTAACTCAGATCGTTGCATGTGCGACCGCGCCGGCCCATGCGTCGGGTTTGCACTGGACAATCAATCTTACCTTTTTAATAACTTCATCATCGTTTTCATAGTCTCCTGCCATCGGGCAGTGGCGAGTAGCCTAAACGGAGGATGGAATGCTTCAGCAAATCCCGCAGATACCGACGCAAAGCAGCATGTCTTCCGGTTCGGCACGGATACACTGGCTCGACGCATGCCGGGTGTTTGCCACCCTCGGTGTGGTGATGATACACGTCAGTGCGAGTCCTGACGGACAATTGTTTCCGGATGCCCTGGCCTCTGAACGAGTCGGACCGGCTATCGTACGGATTACTGGCGAACTGTCCGGTTCGGAATTATTTTTTCTGTTCTCGATGTTCCTGATCGCGTTCAAGATCGATCGTCGGCATGTTGCATACGTTGACTTGGTCCGCGAGCAGGCGAAACGGCTTCTGATCCCATTTGTCGCATGGACCGTGTTTTATGCATTCTTCCGCTTGCTCAAGGCTGAGTCATTCGGCTACCGGGCCGCGATCATGGAGCAGATCGCGCAGTGGCAGTCGTGGATTGGCTACCTGCTACTCGGCTCCGCTCAATACCATTTGCACTACCTTCCGACGATGTTCTTCCTGGTTTTGCTATATCCCGCAATTCAGGCAGCGATCCGCTATCCGGTTGTCGGATTATCGATCATTGGCACCCTGCAGGTGATGGACTACGTGCAGGGCTGGTTGTGGGGGCACGTCACCGATCCGCTCTACCGTGATTACCTGGTTCGTATGGTAAAGATCATCTGCTACAGCGGCTATGGAATTGCAGGATTCGCCGTATTCGGCATCTGGAAACGCAAGCTTTCGTTTGATGAGAGCAAACATTTTCTTTGGCTATCGTTGTTACTGCTCGCTGTCGCTTATATGGCCAAGCTGGTTTACGCCACTGACGCGGTCGCGGCGGCACAGTGGCCAGTGCGAACCGGCGCCGGATTTTATGCCCATTTTCTGTCACCGGTTCTGATTCTCACGGCATTTCTAGGATCTCAGCATCAGATCTGGTCTCCTCTTTACGCGAGAATCGCCAAATATACTTTTGGAATCTACCTAATCCATCCGATATTTATCGACTGCTTTGATTTGATCCAGCACACCATGGGCTGGTCGACAGCACCGATCGTCACGGTGATATTGAAGCTGATCATGGTTGTGCCGCTAGCATTTGCAACGACCTACCTGCTGGCGAAGATCAGGCTAACTGCTTGGCTGGTTGGATTAGGGTCGGTGCCCTTCTTTCGGCAGATGTGAAGCGTCACGAGGTTGTTTCTCGAGACGGGAAGTCAGGCCATCGGCGACGATGTCGCAGATGGCGCGATGAACACGATACCCGTCTTCGTGATGCTGCCAACTCGCCAAGGTTTCGTTGCGATGGGTTAAGCATTGGTATGCCGTGGCGAGCTGGGCGGGCGAGCTGGGCGGGCGGATGAACATGTCACAACCTGTTCGCGTGTCCAGCAAAACCGTCGGACGCGCTTCGTCTTCCGTTTATCGGCAGGCGCCGTGCCCGACTACACAAGGCCGTCGGCAGTTCGCTCCTGACGCGTCCCGAAACCCGGTTGCGAGCGCAACGGATATCAAGAACGCCTGTCCCCGGCGAGTTCCCTGGTAGACCAGTCATGATCTATGCCACCTGCTCCGTTCGATGACGTGGCGCCGTGCTTGCGAGTTGGCGGTAGACGGACATCAACTTCGTTGCTGAACTGTTCCAACCGAATCGCGCTTGCATCGCGCATCGTTGTACCCGCTCCCATTCCTCCTTGCGTTCATAAAGGGCAAAGGCTCGGCGTACGGCAGCACCGAGCGCCAGTTCATCAAAAGCATCGAACGCAAATCCCGTCGCAGAGCCGTCCGCAAGGTTTTCGAGCGAACAGTCGACGACCGTGTCGAACAATCCGCCTACCCGCCGGACGAGCGGAAGCGTGCCGTACCTGAGGCCGAACAACTGTGTCAATCCGCAAGGTTCGAAGCGGGACGGCACCATGATCACATCACTGCCTGCGATCAGACGATGTGACATGGATTCGTCATAGCCTATGACGACTGCGACAGCGCCCGGGTGTTCCTCGGCCGCACGCGTGAATGCTTGCTCGAGTCCGGTGTCGCCGCTGCCAAGCAGTGCGAATTGCCCCCCTCTTCTGACGATATCCGGAAGCATCTTCAGGACGAGATGCAATCCCTTCTGCTCGGCGAGCCGACTGACCACGCCGAAGAGAAGCGCGTCCCGCCGCACATCCAGTCCTGTCGCGCGCTGCAATGCGGTCTTGCAGCCCGACTTGCCGGCAAGCGACGTCTCGTTGTAGCGCTCGGCGAGGTGACGGTCCGACGCCGGGTTCCAGATCGCTTCGTCGACGCCGTTCAGGATGCCGTGCAAGTCGCCGGCGCGCCGACGCAGCAGGCCGTTCAGGCCGCAACCCTGCTCGGCATGCTGGATCTCCTGTGCATACGTCGGGCTGACGGTCGTGATCTTGTCCGAATAGTAGAGGCCGGCCTTGAGAAACGAGTACTGGCCGAAGAATTCGACGCCGTCGATATCGAAGAACGCCGGCGGCAACCCCGTCTCGTGAAACTGGTGGGCCGGAAACACGCCTTGATACGCGAGATTGTGGATCGTGAAGACGCTGCGCGCGGCGACCGTGCCCGTCTCCCGTTCATCGGCCCGCAGATAGGCCGGCGCGAGGCCGGCATGCCAGTCGTGACCATGCACGACGTGCGGACGCCAGGACGGATCGAGCTCGCGCGCGAGGCGCGCGGCGACCCATCCGAGCAACGCGAAGCGGCGATGATTGTCGGGATACGGCGATTCGCGCGGATCGCCGTACGGTCCGCCTGGCCGGTCATACAGCGCCGGCGCGTCAATGAAATAGGCGACGACCTCGCTGTCGGGGAGCTTGCCGCGGTACAGCGCGGCCGCGTCGGCGCCGAACCGGCCGCCCAATGTCGCGATCCGGGTTGTACCGGTGATGCCGTCGCGGATCGACGGAAAGCCGGGAACGAGCAATCGCGTATCGCATCCCAGCGCCGCGAGCGCGGCGGGAAGCGCCGCCGTCACGTCGGCGAGGCCGCCTGTCTTGAGCAGCGGATAGACTTCGGCGCAAACATGGAGCACACGCATGGACATCCCTCTCCGTCAACGATCGTTCGAATGCGCAACGCGAACGCAGCCGCGTTTCAGGCCGGCCCCCCGCCGGAATGCGGACACGGGTCGTCGGATGCCAGCATGACGGTCGCGAGGGGCGGCACCGTGATGGCCAGCGATGCCGCGTAACCGTGCGACGGGATCGCGTCGGTTTGCATCACGCCGTTGACGACGCCGCTGCCGCCGTATTGCCGATCGTCCGTGTTGACAATCTCGCGATACGCGCCTGGCCGGGGCACGCCGATCCGATAGCCGTTGCGCGGCACCGGCGTGAAATTGCACAGCACGACGACGAAGCGGCCGTCGTCCGCAATGCGCATGAATGAAAACAGCGCGTTGTCGCAATCATCGACCTCGATCCATGCGAAACCGCGCGGATCGAAATCGGCCTGATGGAGCGCCGCATGCCGGCGCATGGCCGCGTTCAGGTCCCGCACCAGGCAGTGCACGCCGCGATGCAACGGGTGCGCGAGCAGGTCCCAGTCGAGGCATGCATCCGCGCTCCATTCGCGTGGCTGCGCGAATTCGTTGCCCATGAACAGGAGCTTGGCGCCTGGATACCCCCACATGAATCCGTAATACGCGCGCAGGCCGGCAAAGCGTTGCCATTCGTCGCCGGGCATGCGCGACAGCATCGATCCCTTGCCGTGCACCACCTCGTCGTGCGACAACGGCAGCACAAAGCGTTCGTCGAACGCATACAGCAGGCCGAACGTGATCGTGTCGTGATGATGCTTGCGATGGATCGGGTCTTCGCGCATGTAGCGGAGCGTATCGTTCATCCAGCCCATGTTCCATTTGTAGTGAAAGCCCAGTCCGCCAGCTTCGACGGGCTTCGATACGCCCGGGAAACTGGTCGATTCCTCCGCAATCGTGACGGCTTCAGCGCGTTGCGTTCGGATCGTCCGGTTCATGTGCCGCAGGAAGGCGATTGCCTCGAGGTTCTCGCGTCCGCCGAAGCGATTGGGAATCCAGTCGTGCGCCGGACGGCTGTAGTCCCTGTACAGCATCGAGGCAACGGCATCGACACGCAGCCCGTCGACACCGAACCGTTCGATCCAGTAAAGCGCGTTGCCGGTGAGGAAGTTCACTACTCCGGGCCGGTTATAGTCGTATATCAGCGTATGCCAGTCGCGATGCACGCCTTCTCGCGGGTCCGCATATTCGTACAAGCAGGTGCCGTCGAATCGCGCGAGGCCGTGCGGATCGCCCGGAAAATGCCCTGGCACCCAGTCCAGCAGTACGCCGATGCCCTGCGCGTGCGCCGCTTCGACCAGGTATCGGAAATCGTCCGGCGTCCCGAAGCGCGAAGTCGGCGCGTAAAGCGCGGTCGGCTGGTAACCCCACGAACCGTCGAACGGATGTTCGCTGACGGGCAGTAGCTCGACATGCGTGAAGCCCAGCTCCTTCGCATACGGAATCAGCGTCCCGGCGAGCTCGCGATACGTCGGCCAGGGCCCGGCGGCGGTCGGCACGTGTCGCCACGACCCGAGGTGCACTTCGTAGATGCTCATCGGCGCGGTCGGCGCGTTCGCATGGGCCCGAATGCGTTCGGGACGGCTCACGGGCGGCAGGCCCTGCACGACCGACGCCGTGCCGGGCCGCATCTCCGCGCGGAATGCGTAAGGATCCGCCTTGAACAGCAGATCGCCGTCGCGCGTCTTGATCTCGAACTTGTAGAGATCGCCTTTCGTTGCGTGCGGCACGAATAGCGCCCACACGCCACACGCCGGAAGCAGGCGCATCATGTGCCGCCGCCCGTCCCAGCGATTGAAGCTGCCGATCACCGATACGCGACGGGCATTCGGCGCCCACACCGAAAATCTGACGCCTTCGACGCCGTCGAGCACCGCGGGATGCGCGCCGAGTGTCTCATACGGCCGCAGATGCGTGCCTTCCGCCAGCAGCCACGCGTCGAGTTCGCCGAGCGCCACCGGCAACCGGTACGCGTCGTCGATGACCTGCGTGTCGCAAGGCCACTCGACGTGGAGCCGATACGCGAATCGCGACACGCAGCCGGCGACGACACCCGCGAACAGCCCTCCTTCGACATGATCGAGCGCTGCTGCCACGCGCCCGCTGGCGCGCTCGACGACGGCGACCGCGACAGCGCCGGGAAGCAGCGCACGGACAACCAGCCCGCCGGTACTTTCATGCATCCCCAGAATCGAGAACGGATCGGCGAGGTGGCCCGCGAGCAGCTCGGCCATCATCTGCCGGTCGGGCATGGCCGGATGCCCGTCCCGTTCCGGCCACCTGACGTCGCCGCAGAGGGCGCCCGGCACGTCGTCTACGCGCGCCACGTCGCCCGGCCGGTCAGCTCGCGTGTCACGCATGGGCAACGTGGCCGATCCACGCGGTGTACGGCGCCAGCATCAGATGGCGTCCCGTCAGCGTCGCCCCGACGAGACCGTGGCCATCGGACGGATGGGCGATCAAGTCGTCAGGCAACGCCCAGCGCTGCGGGTCGGCACCGAGATTGAACACGAGCAGGCGACGGTCGGCGTCCGACGCACGCTCGAATGCCAGGATCGGCTCCGGCGCTTCGAGGAAGCGGATGCTGCCGTCGAGCAGCGGCCGCTGACGCTGGCGCCATGCGAGGAAATACCGGAAAAAGCCGAGCGTCGATGCGGAGTCGCGATCCTGCAAGTCGACCGCCTTCGACACGTGTTCGGCCGGAATCGGCAGCCAGGTCTCGCCCGAAGAGAAGCCGCAGAACGGCTCGTCCGCCCGCCACGGCAACGGTGTGCGACAGCCGTCGCGCCCCTTGTCGCGCGGCCAGAACTCGATGCCGGCCGGATCGCGCAGCTGCTCGTATGGAATCTCCGCCTGCGTCAGGCCGAGTTCTTCCCCTTGGTAGATGCAGACGCTGCCGCGCAGCGTCGCGACCAGCGCGAGGACCAGCTTCGCGAAGCCGGGCCCTGCGGCGCCGTTGCCCCAGCGGGAAACAACGCGCTGCACATCGTGGTTGCCCGCCGACCAGCATACCCAGCCTTTTCCGCCATGTTCGGCCAGCTTCGACTCCATGCGCTCGACCGTGCGGCGCACATGGGCCGCCGAGAACTCGGGCGTCAGCAGATCGAAGCTGTACGCCATGTGCAACTTGTCTCCGTCAGCGGTGTATTGCGCCATCGTGGCTAGCGCGTCGTCGTCGCCGATCTCGCCGAGACCGACCGAGCGATGGGCATCCAGTTCATGCCTGAGCCGTTTCAGGAAATCGAGGTTTTGCCGCTGTGTCTTGTCGTAGCGGTGGCGCTGCATCGCGTACGGGTTGTCGACCGACGCCAGGAATGCCGACGTGGCGACGGCGGGCGGGTTGTTGCGCAATCGCCGGTCGTGGAAATGGAAGTTGCACGCGTCGAATCTCAGGCCATCCACGCCTCGGTCGAGCCAGAACCGCACTTCTTCAAGCAACTGGCGCTGAACGTCGGGATGATGGAAGTTGAGATCCGGCTGGCTCGCGAGGAAATTGTGCAGGTAATACTGCCGCCGCCGGGTATCCCACTGCCATGCCGACCCGCCGAACACGGACAGCCAGTTCGTCGGCGGCGTGCCGTCCGCGCGCGCGTTCGCCCAGACATACCAGTCCGCACGCGGATTGTCGCGATCCGAACGGCTCTCGACAAACCACGCGTGCTGATCCGACGTGTGGCTGAGCACCTGGTCGATCATGACTTTCAGACCGAGTGCGTGCGCGTCGGCGACGAGCCGGTCGAAATCGGCGAGCGTGCCGAACTGCGGATCGACGTCGCGATAGTCGGACACGTCGTAGCCGAAGTCCTTCATCGGCGACCTGAAGAACGGCGATATCCAGATCGCGTCGACGCCCAGCGAGCGAATGTAGTCGAGCCGACCAATCATGCCGGGCAGATCGCCGATGCCGTCGCCGTTGCTGTCCGCGAAGCTGCGCGGGTAGATCTGGTATATGACGCCGCCCCGCCACCATGTATCGGACATCCGATCCGCTCCAGTTGGAGCCGGCAGCACGCGTGTGCCGGCATGCCGTCGCCAGTGTCAGGCGCCTTCTGGCGATCCCCCGCAAGCGACGGGCGCCGCGTCCTGCCGGACGGCGCGTCGTCGCGCAATCAGTGTATAGGGCCCGCGTTCCCGAATCAAAGTCTCCATTGCCGGCAATCGCCCATGTGGCTTTCGGTGGCCATTACCGGCTTCTGCAGGGAATGAAATGAAGCCGGGAGTTGATAAAAAAACGGAATGGCCACGATCGGCGGCATGCCCCTCATGGCCGATTTCGCATATATTCCGGCGCCCCGTATTTGCGCAATGCCACTTAATATGGTTGCCTGCGGGTAGTTGCAGCGAACCGTTCCCGATCCGGACATTGCCGGACGCGCCCCGCCTGTTCGGGCCGGCAATCGAAGCGCCACCGGACTCGTGTCCGATTGTTTGTTCAATCGATCGCCGTCGACAAGGGGGGAAATTGGACCACACGCCGAGCCCGTCCCGCGCCAGAACCCTGGCCGCGTTCGTTCTCGCGATCGGTCTGATCGGTAGCACCGCCACCGGCTACGTCGTTCGCGAGTTCAACGGACGGGACGCGCAGGCCGCGCTGCAAGCCGCCGCGAGCGTGGCGACCGACGACATCGTCGAGCGCATCGGGCAATACGAATACGGCCTGCGCGGCGCGCGCGGCGCGGTGATCGCCGCCGGCGAGAACGGCATCTCGCGCGACGCATTCAAGCGCTACATGCTGACGCGCGATCTCCCGACGGAATTTCCCGGCGCGATCGGCTTCGGCTTCATCCGCCGCGTGCCGCAGGCGGACGAGCCGGCGTTCGTTGCGCGCGCGAAGGGCGACGTCGGCGTCGGTTTCGCGATTCACCAGTTCATGCCGCACGACGGCGAACGGGACGTCGTCCTGTACGTCGAGCCGGAAAGCGACAACCAAGTCGCCATCGGGCGCGACATCGCGTCGGACGATGACCGGCGCCAGGCGGCGATCGCCGCGATGCGCAGCGGCAAGGCCACGCTGACGAGCCCGATCGAGCTCACGCAGATGGCGCCCGTCGGCCGTCAGTCGTTCCTGTTCCTGCTGCCCGTCTATCGCACCGCCGCGCTGCCGCCGACCGTCGCCGAGCGCGAGGCGGCGGCGTTCGGCTGGACCTACGCGCCGCTCGTCATGTCGCGCGTGCTCGCGGGCCTCGATGGTCGCGACAGGGATCTGCACATGCGGCTCGACGACGTCACGACGCCCGGGCGCGAGATCACGTTCTACACGCTGCGGGCCGGGCCGCTGACCGCCGACCCGCCGCTCTCGCTGTCGATCGACCGAGACGTCCACGGACGCACGTGGCGGTTCGCGTACACCGCGTCGCCGCAGTTCGTCCTCAAGCTGCATCAGCCGTCACCGGGCATCGTGATGCTGGTGGGCGCCGTCATCAGCGCGCTGCTGGCGGCCATCGCGTATATGGTGACCTACGGCGCGCAGCGCCGGCGGCAGATGGACGCCGCCCGCGCGAAGCTCGCGGCGATCGTCGAAGGATCGGCGGACGGCATCGTCGGGCAGACGCTGGACGGCATCGTCACCAGCTGGAATCGCGGCGCCGCGACGCTGTTCGGCTACGACGCCGGCGAAGCAATCGGCAAGCCGATTGCCGACCTGATCGTGCCCGATGCGCTGCTCGACGAGCAGCGCGAAATCCTCGCGTCGGTCGCCCGCGGGCAGCGCGTGCCGGCGATCGTCACGCGGCGCCGGTGCAAGGACGGCGCGTCGCTCGACGTGTCGATCACCGTCTCGCCGATATTCGCGCGGGACGGCCACGTCATCGGCGCGTCGAACACGGTGCGCGACGTGTCCAATCAAAAGGCGGCCGAAGCGCGCATCGTCGAGCTCAACGTCAGCCTCGAGGATCAGGTCGAGCGGCGCACGTCCGAGCTGCGCCGGCTCAACATGCTGTTCGAGAGCGTGCTGCGCTCCGCGTCCGAGGTATCGATCATCGCGACCGATCGCGACGGCACGATCAACCTGTTCAACCACGGCGCCGAGCGCCTGCTCGGGTATCGCGCCGACGAAGCCGTCGGCCACCTGACGTCGCTCGCGCTGCACGACGCTGGCGAGATCGCGGCTCGCGAATCGGTGTTGAGTGCCGAATACGATCAGCCCGTAACGGGGTTTCGCGTCTTCACGCTCAAGCCCGAACGCGACGGCGCCGAGGCGCACGAATGGACCTACGTCCGCAAGGACGGATCGCGCGTGCCGGTGTCGATCGTCGTGACCGCGATGCGCGACGAAGCCGGCGAATCGATCGGCTATCTCGCCATCGCGGTCGACATCACGGAACGCAAGGCCACGGAGCGGGAGCTCGCGGTGGCGCGCGACCAGGTGCTGCTCGCGGCCCAGGCCGCCGAGCTGGGCATCTGGACGTGGGACGTCGCGCGCGGCACGGTCCGCTGGAATGCACGCATGGCCGAGATCTACGGCTGTCCGGACGCGCTCGACGGCGACACGCTGACCTACGACGCATGGCTCGCGCTGCTGCACCCCGACGACCGTGCGACGACGTCGGACGCGCTGGCGGACATCGTCCGCCACCGCCCCGCCGCCATCGGCTCGTTCCGGATCGTCCGCCCCAATGGCGAGATCCGCCACGTCCAGGCAAGCGCGCTCGTCGAGCACGACACGAATGACGGCGCGGTGCGCGTGACGGGAACCCACCGCGACATCACCGCGCAATACACGCTCGAACACGACCTGCGCAGCGCGAAAGAACAGGCCGACGCGGCCAACGCGGCGAAATCGTCGTTCCTCGCGAACATGAGCCACGAAATCCGCACGCCGATGAACGGCATCATCGGCATGGCGCGGCTTTGTCTCGATACGCGCCTGACCGAGGAGCAGCACGAATATCTGACGATGGTGCTGTCGTCCGCGCAATCGCTGCTGACGATCATCAACGACATCCTGGATTTCTCGAAGATCGAGGCCGGCAAGATGCTGCTCGATCCGGTGGACTTCAGCCTGCGCGCGATGATCACCGAGATGCTGCGCACGACGACGTTCAAGGCCGACAAGGCCCGCGTCGAGATCCTGAGCGACATCGGGCTCGATGTGCCGGATTCCCTCGTCGGCGACGCCGGGCGCGTGCGCCAGGTGCTCACGAATCTCGTCGGCAACGCGCTCAAGTTCACTGCGTCGGGCGAGGTCACGGTATCGATCCACGTCGTCGCGCTCGCGTCGTCGCGCGTGTCGTTGCGCTTCGCCGTCTCCGATACGGGCATCGGCATCGCGGCGGCCCATCTCGGCCGGATCTTCGACGCCTTTTCGCAGGCCGACAGCTCGACCACGCGCCGCTACGGCGGCACGGGGCTCGGCCTGACCATTTCGGCCCGGCTCGTCGCGATGATGGGCGGGCGTCTGGAGGTGCGAAGCAAACCGGGCAGCGGCAGCGAATTCACGTTCACGCTGCCGTTCGCGCCGGGGCGCGGCCCGGCGCTGCCGCACCCCACATTGCCGCACGCGCTGAACGGCGCACGCATTCTCGTGGTCGACGACAACCAGACGAATTTGCGCCTGATGCACGACATGCTGAGCAATTTCGGCACGCGGCCGACCTGCGTCGGCGACACGCCAGGCGCGATGGAGGCGCTGTATCGGCAGGCAAAGCTGCGCGAGCCCTACACGGTCGCGCTCGTCGACGGTCAGCTTCCCGACTGCGACGACTATTCGCTCGCGCTCGAGATCGCCGCCGATCCGGCATTGCGCGACACGGCGGTCATTGTCGTCAGCTCGCTGTCCAGCCGCCTGGACGCTGCGACGCTTCGCCAGGCCGGCATCGCGGGCTTCGTGACCAAGCCGGTCGACCAGTCGGAGATCTTCAACCTGCTGGTGAAGGTGCTCGGCGAATCGTTCTTCGCGTCGGCGCCGTCGCCCGCCGCCAGCGCCATTGCCGTCGCGAGCAGCGACACGATGGAGAAGCCGGCGCCGCCGCGCCGATATGCGGTGCTGCTCGCCGAAGACAATCCGGTCAACCAGCGGCTCGCGCTCCGGCTGCTCGAGAAGCTCGGCCATGACGTGTGCCTCGCGTCGAACGGCCGCGAAGCGCTTGAATGGATCGACCGGCACGCGTTCGACGTCGTGCTGATGGATATTCAGATGCCGGTCATGGACGGGCTCGAAGCGACCAGCGAACTTCGCGACCGCGAGCGCCGTTCCGCGAAACCCCATTTGCCGGTTGTCGCGATGACGGCGCACGCGATGCAGGGCGACCGCGAGAAGTGCCTCGCGGCGGGCATGGACGGCTACGTGTCGAAACCGATCGAAACGGACGCGCTGATACGGGAAATCGAGCGGGTCGTGACACGGCCGCCGCAGGACGGCCGCGCCGCCCGATCGACCGCAAAGCCGGCCGCGTCGCCGGCGGCGGGGGCCATGCCGCCCGAACGCGGCCCGGCCGCGCCGGGCGCGCCCGAGCGCTCGCCGCTGTTCGATCGCGGCCGGGCGCTCGCCCGCCTCGGCGGCGACGAGCACCTGTTTCGCGAACTGGCGCAACTGCTGGTCGACGAAGCCCAGCAGAAACACGCGGAACTCGACGGCGCGCTCGCCGTTCCGGATCTGGAGCGGCTGGCCCGCATCGCGCACAAGCTGAAGGGAGACGCCGGCACGTTCGCGAGCGGACCGCTCTCGGACGCGACGGGCGCGCTCGAGCGCGCCGCCCGCGAAGGCCACCAGCAGGCGGCCCTGGCGAGGGCCCGCGAATCGATGCAGCTGTTCGCCGGCCTGGTGGACGAGTTGCGCACGGACGTCCTGGGAGCCGCCTGATGAGTTCGCTGAACGCGCTGTACACACGCACGACGTCGCTCGCCTACGCCCAGACCGAACGGGATGACGTGATCGACTGCCTCAGAGGCATCGCGATCGTCTTCATGACGATCGTGCACATCGAATACTTCTCCGCGCTGAGCCTGCTCGCGTGGGAACGGCTCGGCTTCGTGACGGCCGCCGAATGGTTCGTGATCCTGTCGGGGTTCGTGCTCGGCAAGATCGGCCGCTCGCGCATCGCACAGCTAGGCTGGACCACCACCGCGTGGAAATCGGTATCGAGAGGCACGAAGCTCTATCTCGTCAACGTCGTGCTGATCCTCGTTCCGATCGCGCTGCAGCCTCTCGGCTTCGTGAACACCGCCCCGCTCACGCGTTTCGTCGACGAGGCGACCGCAACCGTCTATCCGCTCTACCCGGCCGCGGACGCGCGCGTGGAGGACTGGTTCAACGCCGTTCTGCTGTTGCGCGGCGGCCCGCATCAGGCGCAGGTGCTCGGCCTGTACGCGATGCTGATGATCTTCCTCGTGCCGCCGCTGCTGGCCGCGTTCCGCCGGCTGCCGTCCGCATTGCTGGCGCTCGCGGCCAGCTTCGCACTGTACGTCTGGCACCTGCTCGTGCCGTTCCGCTGGTCGGACATGCAATTCGAGAACGCATTTCCGCTGGCGGCGTGGCAGTTCCCGTTCGTCGCGGGCATGTTCGCCGGCTGGTTTTCCAGCGAGACGCAACTGCTGCTCGCGCACGGCGCCAGACGGTTCCTGCTGTATGCGTTCTGCGCAACGGGCGCCATCGTGATGCTCGTCATCGCGCAGGCGCATCTCGATCCGTTTACGCCCGCATGGGCCAAGCTGCATCTGCTGCCGCACGGTGCGATCGAATCGCTGTACCTCGGCTACGCGCAGAAGAACGAGCTCGGCCCGTTGCGCCTGATCGACGATTTCTGTCTGCTGGTGGCACTGCACGCGCTGCTGCGCAGCCAATGGCCGCGTATCGGCCCGGTCGTCGGGCCCGTCCTGGTTCCGGTCGGCAAGGCGTCGCTGTACTGCTTCGTCGTGCACGTCGTTCTCGTGCTGATCGCCAGCCAGATCGTGCCGTTCGGCCTGCGCCCGCCGCGGTGGATCGAAGGCACCGCGATCCACGCGGCCGCGATCGCGGCGCTATGGCTGCTCGCCCGCTACGGCCCCGGCCGCCGGTGGCTCAAGTGAGGTGTCGGCGGCCCCATCGTGCGCCGACATCTGGCGCATGAATTCGAGGCCCGGCGCAATCGTCATCGCCCATGCGATCTCGACCTTCGCGTCGTAGTGGCGGGCGTCCAGTTCCCGCACCGTATCGAGAATCGCCGCCCGCCATGCATTGAACATGTGCTCGGGAATCGCGAGCCGTGCCGGGCCATGCTCCGTTGCGATGCGTTCGAGGTAATCGGACGTCACCTTCGTATGGTAGAGATTCAGCATGTGGAAGAACGACTTGCGCATCATCTGCTTCTGACGCGCCATTTCGGTGTGCGCAAACTTCGCGCGAATGCTGTCCGACGCGCCCAGGAAGATGGCGTAGAAGCGGTCGAAAAAGCGTTCGCCGTTGTCGTCCCCCGTCAGCCGGCGATAGCTTTCCTGGAAAATTTCTTCGTAGTTCGTCACGGCATCCTCCTGAATACACCCCGCATCACTTCGGGCCTTCCCGGGACGGCGCCGGACAGTCCGCCGGGCCGGCCTGCACCGGCGGGAGAAAGCTGCGTCTGCCGCGCGCGACATACCATGCGGCCTCGAGAACCTGTGCATTGGTGTCCAGGCTCGTCGCGTCGACCATCCCGTTGCTCTCGTACGCCCCGACGCTGACGCCGCCGGCCCGCGCGAAACGCATCGCGCCCGCCAGCAGCGCCTTCGCATAGCGGTCCGGAAAAATCGCGGCCCAGCCGAACGCGGCCTTCGCGCTGAACACGCGCAACGTCGCGTCGGCTTGCATGTCGTAGCTCGCGGCCTTCCATGCGGTGTCGCCGGCATAGACCGTCGAAAACGAAAACCACGGCGGACGGTCGATCACCTCGGCGCCGAGCGCGACGGGCCTGCCGAGCCGCGCGGCGTGCCTCCCCTGCGCTTCGTACATCATACGGGCAATCGTGCGGAAACAGCCATCGATACCGCCCAGCTCGATCGTGCCGAGGATGAACGGGTCGCTCGTCGGCAACGACGCCGGTTGCGCGTCGTACCAGACGGGGCCGTTCTCGAGCGTCCGCTCGCGCGCCTCCGCATACGAGAACGCGCCCGGAATCGGCAAGCCCGCCAGTGTCAGCGCGGCCGCCGCGTATTCCTTGTAGCCGAGCGGCTCGTCGACATAGATCTGTTCGATGCCGCCGAGTGCCAGCACGCTGTGGAGCCGGCCGAGCGACGTCGCGCGCGCGAATTTCCAGTCGTCGCGCGCCGCGAGCGCGTCGGCACGCAAATCCGGATAGCACGCGGCGGCGATCTGCAGCCACACCAGCACGCGCGCGATCTCGTACAGGTTGTAGCCGCTGCCCGTCAGCGACGCGTTGTTGTCCAGATCGACGAGGCTGCCGGTGCGCGCGTCGTACTGGCGCGCGGGCAACTCGCCGCCGTAGCGCGGCAGGTCGCGCAACGTCGCGAGCACCTGCCGCAACCATGCTTCGGTCTGCAACGCGGAAGCGAGCCCGAGCTGATTCGCCGCGATCAGTGCGGCGAGCGTTCCCGCGATGTCCGACGTCGTGATGTACGGGTAGCCGTGCTTCCCGTTGACGAGGCCCGTCCCGGCCTGCCGGTTCGCGACGACATACGACCACGCATCGGCCGCGGCCGCCTGCCATTCGCCGGCGGGCAACGACGCCGGCCCGGCCTCGCAGGTCGATGCCGCGAGCGCGTCATCCTCCCTGTCGGCATGCAGCGCCGCGCGATAGAACGCCGCTTCGCCGTCGCCGCGCAACGTTATGGACGGACTGCCGGCGGCAACCGACGGCGCCGCGGCCGGCAGTCCCGGCACGCGCACAGCGACCTCGGGTCCGGCGACGGCCGCCGCGAGATTCGAATAGACCGACCCTGCGGGCCCGGTCCGTTCGCCCGCGTTTGCCGCGCCAAGATAGCCCATGCCGATGCCGACGGATTCGCGCGCCGGCGCGGGCCCGGCGGCCGCAGCGCGCGGGCCGTCGTAAGACAGCAGCCGATCTCGATCGTCGAGCGCGGCGATCATGCGCAGAAACGGCGGCACGGCCGCCGGCGCGCCTGGCGCCGCCATCGCGTCGCCGGCCGATCGAATGCGCGCCACCTCGGTGGCGAGCGCGTCGCGGTAACGCGGCCAGCTGTCGCCGGCGCGCGCGTACAGACGCATCGCGCGGGCCCACGAATCGGCCGCCCGCGCGTCGCCGGCGCGCTCGCGCGCGAACGCGGTCAGCACGGCCGCGAACGCTGCCTGCGGCAGCGTATCCGGGCGCGTTTCGTCATCGGCCGACGTCCGTCCCCATCGCTGCGCGGCCTCGGCGAAGCGCCCGTCCTGATAGGCCGCCCAGCCGGGCGCGAGCGGCGCGTATTCGGCGGTCGATTGCGCGCGCGCCGCCGGGAAGATCAGCAGCGCCGACGCGAGCAGCGCGAGCGCGGCCCACGCACGCGCGAAACGGGCGGCCGCGCTCATTGCGGACCGGCCTGGACGGCGTTGGCGACGGGCAGACAGGCCGGCGCGCCCGCGAACACGTCCTGCATCCGCGCCGAGAAATAGCCCGTGCGCCGCGTCGCCGGCACGAGCCGGCCGCTGGACTTGTAAAGGAGCGCCTCCAGCACCGCTGCGTTGGTCGACAGCGTCAGCGTGCGGTCGTACGCACCGGTCGCCTCGTAACGCCCCTCGAACCAGCCGCGCTCCGCGTCGTGGAGCGTGTCGACGGCCCGCATCAGGCGCGTCGTGTAGGCCGTGTCCCACAGCACCCACATGCCGAACGCGGCCCGCGTCGCGACGAGCGCGAGCTCCGGATACGCGCGGCCGTCATCGCCGATCGTGTTCCATGCATAGCCGTTGCCGAAGATCGCGTCGTACACGAAGTACGGCGGCCGGTCGATCTGGTGGTCGGTGCGGGCCGTCAGAATGCCGTCCTTGCGCCAGCGCGCTTCCTGTGCGCGGTACACCGCGTCGGCCTGTGCCTCGATGTCCGGCTGCCCGGCCGGACGCGCCGCGCCGTCGCCGTTCGCGAAGCGCCAGCCGAACTCGATGCCGGACAGCAGCCACGGCGCGCTGACGAGCGCGTTGGCCGAACCGGTCTGCCGCGGGTCGCGCGCATCGAAGTAGATCTGCACGCCGTCCGCATACGCCTGCGCGAGCGGCACCGCATAGGCGTCGACCGCGCGAATGCCCCACAGGCGAAAGCCGGTGCTCGCATATTCGCCGTAGCCGGGCCGGATCTCCATCGCGCGGACGGTGCGTTGCCCGTCCATGCGCGTCGCGTGGAGCGAGCCGTCGGCGCCGACCAGCGCGCACACGTTCCAGCGCAGCACGGCCCGGTCGACGTATTCGCCGTACTCCGGGTAGCGGGCGCCGATCGCGTGCAGCCAGACCAGCAGGCGCCCGACGTCGACCGCCGACGTGCCGACCGCGCCGGGCTGATTCGCATAGTTCGACATGGCGCCCGACTGCGTGTTGTAGATGCGGTTCGGCAGCCCGTCCGGCAACAGCGGCATCTGGCCGAGGAAGCGCAGCACGTCGGAAAGACGGCGATCGAACTCGTTGCGGTCGATCAGCTTGAGTTCGCGCGCGGCGACGAGCGCGGCGAGATAATCGCCGATTTGCCACAACGTGGTCGCCGGGTAGCGGTCCACCGAATTGACGAGCCCCGTCGATGCGCTGGTGTTGTTCGTCACGTAGCGCCAGGCCGCGCGCGCCCAGGCCTGCTCGGCGTCCGACAGCGGACCGATGCGTCCCGGGTTGGTCAGCGCGCCGGCACTCAGTTTCCCGTAGCCGTCGGCCGCGGTTCTCACGACGATGCCGCAGCCGCTGCACACGAGCGTCAGCGACATTGCGAGAAGGCCGGCAATACGAACGGAGCGTCGTCTTGGCATGTTGAGCATTGGCAGGATTGCGAACAGGCGGAAACACCGAACGGCGCCGTCTCGGCGCCGCAGCCGGCTTGCCCGCGGGTCACGACCCGCGGGCGACTCTTGATGGCGTTATCCAGATCGAACCGGTCGGTCAGCGTGCGTTCCCACAGGCTCGGCTGCCGGCCGCCCGGCTGCGGCGCGTCGCCATTGAAACGCAGCAGGCGCCCGCTCGCCTTGAACATCAGCGCCTCCAGCATGATGCCGTTGTTGTTCGCGGTGAACGTCTTGATCGGCCCCTTGCCGTTTTCGAGCAGGCCTTCGTAGTAGCCCTTGTCCGGCTGGTATTGCCCCCACACGGCGTCGGCGAGCCGGTCGGTATAGGGCGAGTTCCACAGCGCCCACATGCCGACGGCCGCCTTCGTCGAGACCGCCGCGAATTGCGGCACGTACGTCCCCTTGTCGGTGATCGTGTTCCACGCGTAGCCGTCCGAATAGATCGTGTCGTAGACGAAGTACGGATCGCTGTCGAGCTGATGCTCGCTCCTCGCCGTCAGGATACCGGTCGCGAGAAAGCGATTCTCCTGCGCCTGGTAGATGCGCTGCGCGAAATTCGCGACCCACGTGTCGCGGGACAGGCCGGCCTGCGTGCCGGCCGCGCGGTCGGCCGCGCGCGCCCACCCGAGTTCGAGACCGTAGAGGACATACGATTCGCTGACCACGTAGTTGTGCTGCGCCAGGTCGCGCGGGTCGCGCGAATCGAACGGAACGTCGACGCAGTAGATCGGCATCAGCGAATAGGGTTCCGGGCGCGATGCAAGGCAGGTCGAGAATCCCCATAGCTGAAAGCCGCTTGCCGCGTACTCCTCGTAGCCGAGGCGGCCTTCCTGCACGTACTGGACCTGCTTGTCCGGCCCCAGCATCGCGCCGTACAGCGTGCCGCACGCATCGACGACATGCGTGAAGTTCCATCGCGCGACGACGTGATCAATCGCATTCGCATGCTCCGGATAACGCTCCGCGACGATCTTCAGCCAGATGAGCAGCCGGCCGAGATCCACCGCGGAATAGCCGATTTCACCCGTCTGGTTCGCGTAATTGACCATCTGCGCGGTCTGCGTGTTGTACGCCTTGTTCGGCAGTTCGCCGCGAAAGAGGTCCAGCGAATTGAGCGTGCGCAGCAACGTGCCGAGACGGTCGTCGAACTCGCGCTTGTCGATCAGCCCGAGATCGCGCGCGGCGACGAGCGCGCCGAGATACGACGCGGTGTCCCACATCGTCGTCGACGGATAGCCGTCGCCCGCGTTCACGAAGCCGGTCGCCGGCTGGTAGTTGTTCCGGAAATACACCCACGCCTGACGCGCCATCTGCATTTCGCGCGCATCGAGCGGGCCGCTTCGCGGCGCATACGACGCGGCCGCAATCGCGCCAGCCCGCTGCCCTGCCTCGCCGTCGGGGCGTGCGCAGGCTGCGCACGCGAGCAGCACGATGATCGACCCGATGCGGCACAACAGCTTCCCCATACCCTCTCCTCGTACCTGTTCAGAAGCGAAGCAGCGGACCACGTTCGATGTACGCGAGACTTTCGAGTATCACGCCGTTCGTGTTCGCATTGAGGGCAGCGTTCGACTGCCCGGTCTTTTCGTAGATGCCGGCGTACCAGCCCTTGTCCGGCTGGTTGGCCGCGCGCACGAACGCGACCAGCTTGCCCGTATAGTCGTCGCGGAACAGTGCATGCCACGCGAACGCCGCCTTGGTCGACACCGACCGCGACGCCGACGCGTCGGCGCCGGTATCGGTGACCGTCGCCCACGCCTTGCCGCCGGAGTAGACCGTGTTGTACGCGAAGTAAGGCGCGCGATCGAGATGATCCTCGGTGACGGCCGTGATCTGCCCGGTCGCGACATAGCGCGCGCGTTGCACCTTCAGCAGCCGCCACGCGAATTCGTGTGCCGCGCCGTCGAGGCCGAACTCCAGCCCCTGCAGCATGTAGGGCTCGCTCAGCACGTAGTTCTGTGCGCCATATCTGGCGGGGGTGCGCGTATCGGTCGGCACCGGAACGTCGTAGATGTCGACGAATCCGAGGTGGGTCGACCACGTCGCCGCCTGCGCGCAATCGACGCCCGACAGCAGCAGCGTGCGCGCCGCGTACTGCTCGTATCCGAGGCGCCCCTCCTGCTGCAACACCACCTTGTCGGCCGTGCGCGCCGCGCCGATTAGCTCGCCGTTGCGCGCGAGCGCCGGCATCGCCCAGCGCCGCGTGACCTTGTCCACCGCCGCCGTGAAGCGCGGATACCGCCAGACCAGGATGTTGAACGGCACTTCGAGACGGCCGATGTCGATCGCCGACCAGCCGATCCCGCCTTCCGTTTTCCGGTTCGTGTAGTCGACCATGTCGAGCGAGCGCGTGTCGTACGACTTGTTCGGCAACTGGCCGTTGAACAGCGGCATGCGCGCGAGCGCATCGAGGGCTGCCGACATCCGCCGGTCGAATTCGTCGGTGCCGATCAGCCCGAGCCGTTCGGCCGAGATCATCGCGAGCAGGTACGACGCCGTATCCCACATCGTCGACGACGGAAAGCCGTCGACAGAATTGACGAGCCCCGTGGACGCCTGCGTATTGGCGACGAAGTACTTCCACGCGATGCGTGCCCACGCGCGCTCGTCGTCGGTCAGCGGGCGCGGCCCCGGCAGCGCCGGTGAATCGGCGCTCCGTTCGACCGGCATCGGCGACGCCGCGGCCGCCGCCGGCGTGACCGCGGGGCTGTTGCGCTCGATCGCCACCACCCCCGCGAACGACACGAGGATCGCGACGATCAGCACGATATGGCTGCGTGCGCGGACGAGGTTCTCCTTGAAGCTCATCGGCTGTCTCCTCAGGTTCGGGACGATTCGTGCGCGGCGTGCGCGGCTTGCCCGCCGGCCTGGTGCCGTGCGTGCGCGCCATGCGTTTCGTCAGGCGCTTCTTCGGGCGGCCGCCAGAACGCGGCGAAAACGACGGGCATCATCGCGAGGATGTTGTTGCCGCCCCAGAGCAGATTGACGACGATCGCAGCTGGATCCACGTTCGCACCCGACGCCCAGCGAAGCGCCGCCCATGCGAGCGCGAACGCCGTGAGGGCCGCGACCGCGATCTGCGGGATCACGAGACGCACGAAATTGCCTTCCTGACGATCCTTGGGCGTCACCGGAAACTTGATCGTTTCGCCGCTCAGCACCGCGCGCAACGCACGCAGGCTCACCGGAAAGAACGCGAGATACGACGACTTGGCGGCCCACCCCGGAATCCCCCATGCGCCGAACATGAACGCGAGTTCGGTGCAGATGATGAACGGCAGGAAATGCCAGTAGAACGGGCCGGTGAAGGTCCGGACCGGCGAGATGTTCGTCAGCAGGTAGACGATCGGCGCGATCAGGAACATCAGGTTCCACACGCTGCCGAAATACGACCAGAACGTGCTCAGGTACATCAGCTTCTGTGCGCCCGTCAGCCCCGGGCGCAGCAGCGGGTTGTCGTGCAGTGCGATGTCGAGGGTGCCGCCCGCGTACTTGTAGCGCTGGATCGTCCACGTCAGCAGATCCTGCGGCGACAGCATCTTCGATTCGACGCGCGGATGCAGCACGGACTTCCAGCCGCGCGGCCGGTCCGAGTGCAGGACGATCGACGTGTAGATGTCCTCCGACACATGGAACTTGTAGGGCGTCATCTCCGAATGCGTCGCCGCCTGGCGGCGCAGTTCAGCGTCGAGATCGGCGCGCAGCGCCGGATCCGCGACTTCGCTGGCGAGTTGCGTCGCTTCGCGATCGACCGCGAGGCCATAAGCGCGCAGCGCGGCCTCCATCACCGCTTCGCGCCGGTGAATCGACGCGGCGCCGCAGCAGAAGGCCGCGTTGGCGCGGTTGCGGCGGCGCTGGATCACGTCGTAGAACATCTGCGGATCGCTGACGAACGGATCGGCGCCGATCCGGATCGGACCGACGAGCCGCTGCACGCCGCGGGCGAGCACACGCGCCGCCGCGCCGAGACGGCGCCCCGCCCATGCATCGAGCGTCTCACCCTCGGGCAGGTCGAAAAACCACTGCGGCGTCTGCACCCATGCGACCTTCGGATCGCGGAAGTAGCCGAGCGTATGGTCGAGGATCGTCGGGAACACGCGCGTGTCCGCATCGCAGATCACGATGAAGTCGCCGTCGGTCCGCTCCATCGCGTTGCGCAGGTTGCCGGCCTTGAAGCCGACGTTGTTGTCGCGCGAAATGTAGTGCGCGCCTTCCTCTTCCGTCACGGCGCGCATCTCGGCGCGCCGGCCGTCGTCGAGCACGTGCACGCGATAGTCGACCGGATGCGGATACGTGACGGCGCACGCCGCGCGGATCGACCGCCGCACCAGTTCGACATCCTCGTTGTACGTCGCGATGAAGAGATCGACCTTCGGCGGTCGGCGCGTGTCGTCGGACGGCGTTTCGATGCATTCGGACAGCCATTGCGGCGGCGGGCGCCGCGGATAGTCGTCGACCCGCCAGAGGTTGAACACGAACAGCGCGAGTCCGACGTAGGACAGCGTCTCGGCAATCACGAGCGGCACCGCGAACCACAACGCGTCGTGGTTCAGCGATGCCGTCCAGCGCCACACCAGATAGTTCGCGCCGAACACGAGCGCAAGCACCGCGAAGAACTGCCAGACGGATTCGATCGCCGTGGAATGCGGCAGTGGCTCGGGCGGCGTGCGATGCTCGAACGCATCGAAATAAAAGGCCATGTTCGCTACTCCGTGGCGACGCCCACACCGTTGCGCTGCAGGGCGCCGATCAGCCCCAGCAGCGACGCGTTGTAGTCGATCGCGAATTCATTGACCGAATAGGCGCGGTCGTCGTCGAGATAACTCAGAAGGCGCCGGCCGCGCGGCGCGACCTGATCCTGCGCAGCATCGTTCGGGCCGCCGACGAACAGGCCGGGTATCGTCTGGCCGGCCGCTCGCCCGAACAGGTGCGCGGGATGCTGCACCGATCGGCCGCCGATGCCGCTCACGAAGGCCATGCCGAACGGATTGACGCCGAGCAGGAAGTCGAGCTGCTCGACCGCCGCGCGCAGGTATCGCCGATCGCCGCCGTGACGCGCCGCCTCCGCGAGCAGGATGCCCTGCTCCGCATCCATCTTGTTGGAGCCCCAGACCAAGCGGCGATTGGCGAGCCGGAAGCCGCTCTCGCGCGTGCTGCGGTACGCTTCGTCGGCCGCCTGCCGGAGCGCGCGCGACAGGCGCGCACGAAGCGCCACGGGAATCGCGCGGTCGCCACGCGCGTCGAGCAGATGCAGCAGGCCGAGCGATGCCGGATTCTTCCATTCGAAGATCGCGAGACGGCCGGTCCACTCGGGGTGGCGCTCGACGTAGTCGAGATACGGGCGCTCGCCCGTCGCGAGCCACAGCTCGGCGGCCGCCCAGATACGGTCGTCGACGTCGGTCAGCAGGCTCGGCTCCCGATCGACCGCCGACCACATGTACGGACCGGACCCGCTGTCGTCGCCGGGACGGGCATCGACGAACTGCCGCGCATGCACCGTCCGCAGCCACGCCCACGCGCGCGTCGCCGCGGCCAGGTAGCGCGCGGCAACGGCGGCGTCGACATGCGCCCACGCGCGCGACGCCAGCGCGAATGCCGCGGCGGCCTTCGCGGTATCGGCGCTCGACACGCCGTACACGTAGCGCGTTTGCGTGTCGCGTTCGGGCGACATCGGGCCCGGCCAGTCGGCGCCGGAGAGCTTGCGGTACAGTGCGCCGTCCGCGCGCTGCATCGCGAGCATCCAGTCGAGCCCGACACGCGCCTCGTCCAGGATGTCGGGCACGCCGTTGCCGCTTTCGGGAATGCCGGTCTGCCCGTCCGTGAAGCGCTGCGGCGCGTCCAGATACAACGAGACCAGACGCGCGGCCGTCACGGCCGTCGTGGCCACGTACTTGCCGAAATCGCCGGCATCGTGCCAGCCGCCCGTCGCGTCGACGCGATGCCCCGCTTGCGAACCGGCCGTGTCGTCGTGCGCGAGCACGCCGTCCGCCAGATGGTCGGCCGGATGCGCGAGCCCCGTCTCGGGATCGTCGAGCGCGACGCCGCAGCGCTGCAGATAGAACGCGCGCAGCAACGCACGCTGCACGCGGCCGAGCACGTCGGGCTCCACCGCGAACACGGCCGCCGGCATCCGTTGCACGGCCAGGCGGTAGCGGCCGGCGGGCAGCGGCGGCAGTTCGAGCAGCGTCACACGCAGCCCGCTGTCCGGGTCGCGCCGCCCCGGCGCAGGCGGCCACGCGCGCAGCACGCGCCCGTCGGCGTCTTCAAGACGGACCGGCGCGTCGGGCGCGAGCCCGATCACGGCCGCGACATGCGCGAACGCGGGCACGTAACCGGCCTGATTGACCGCGAAGCCGTCGGACGGAGCGGGCGATCGCGGCGCTTCGCCGCGCGCGCCGGCCGCGCACGCGAACAGTGTCGTCGAGCCAAGCGCCAGCATTGCGCGCCGGTAGCGATGAGCGGATCTCATGGCAGCGTCCGCACGTCGAAATCGAAGCGATTGGTGCCGAGCACGCGCCCTTGCGCATCGCGAATCGTCGCCTCGAGCGCGTACGCGCCGGCGGCGAGCCGCGGCACGCGCACCGGCGTCACCGGACGGCCGCTGTCGGCCGCCATGTCGAATACCATGCGGCCCGAGGCGACCGTCGTGCCGCCCGTCGCGACCTGCCATTCGACGACGGTGTCCGGATACGACGTCCACGTATCGTTGATCGCCCACAGCGTGCCGTCGAACGTTTCGCCAGGCGCATACGTATCGCGCGTCCATGCGATCGACGGCAGCACCGGCTGGTACGCGCTCGCCAACGCGGCATAACCGCGCTTCGGGTGACGGAGGTAGTCGACGACGCCCCAGTTGATCGACGGCCATCCCTCGACGAACATGAACTGGAAGATCGACGCGACCGGCTGATAACGCTGACGCCGCAGCGTCTCCGCGATCCGTTGCACCAGCCTCGCCTGATAGCGCTGCGAGTTCGCGACGAACGCGCCGATATCACGGCCGCGCTTCACGCCCGCTATGTCGAACGTCTCGCGCCGCTGAAAATCGTGGTACGCCCATTCCGACCACGCGGAGTCGGTCTCCGCCTCGCTCGCCGGCCACAGATTGCCGGGGCTCACGATATGCCGCAGCGTGGCGAGATCGGGCAGCGCCTGTGCACCGAACTCGGTGATGTTCGGCTCGTTCATGGTCGGAATCGCGTCGGTCCACTTGCCCCAATACCATCCGAGCCAGAAGTGCTGGCCGGTCAGCGACGCGTCGTCCGCATGGCGGGTCGTGTCCTCGCGCAACGCGGCGCCGACCATCGCGGACAGCAGGCGGTTCTGGCCGGGATCCCAGTCGGGATAGCGATATTTCATCCAGTCGGCATCCCACGGCGGTTCGTTCTGGCCCGACCACGCGACGATCGACGGATGATGCCCGAGCATCGCCACCATGTCGCGGGCCTGATCCGCCGCATTCGCGGCGAACGGTGCCGAGTCGTCATAGCCCCACTGCAGCGGAAAGTCCTGCCAGATCAGCATGCCCTTTTCGTCGGCTACGTCGTAGAGCGGCTGCCCCGCGACGTGCGCATGCACGCGGACCGCATTGACGTGCGCGCCACGCATCAGGTCGAGATCGCGTGCATAGGCCGCCACGTCCATCTGCGACAGCCACGGGCTGCCGATATAGTTCGTGCCGCGCAGAAACATGCGCCTGCCGTTGATCGTCCAGCACGACTGCGCGGCGTCGAACCGGATCGCGCGCACGCCCGTGCGGCGTTGCGCGACGTCCATCGTGCCGTGCTCGTCGGCGAGCGTGACGACCACCCGGTAGAGCGCCGGGAAGCCGTATTCCGCCGGCCACCACAGCGCGACGTCGTCCAGTTCGCCGCGAATCGACACGCGATTCGCGCCGGCCGCCAGCGCGACCGGCCGTTCGAACACGTAGCCCCGTCCGTCGAAATTGGCGGGCACGACTCGCACGCGCAGCGTCGCGGCGGTGTCGCGCAGCGCGCGCGCCCGAACCTCGACGTCGAGCGTCGCATGCGTGCCGTCGCCGGGCCGCGCGTCGACCTTCAGCGCGTCGATCGCGGCCGCTCGACTCTCCCGCAGACGAACCGGCGCCCAGATGCCGCCCGAGTTCGCGTCCTGTCCGCGCGCGGACCACGCGCCGCCCGGCCGCGTGTCGTGATCGTTCAGCACGCCCTTGACGAGCCGCTTGTGCAGCGACCACGCGCCGCCCGGCGGTTCGAACGGGCTGCGCACGAGCACCGCCAGGTGGTTTTCGCCGTCGCGTAGCGCATCCGTGACGTCGAACGCGAACGGCGCGAAATAGCCCTCGTGATGGCCGAGATAGCGATCGTTGAGCCACACGTCTGCCTCGTAATCGACGCCGTCGAACTCGAGCGACGCCATCCGGTCGCCGCCGCGAGGCGCCACCATGAACGTCGTGCGATACCACAGCGCGCCCTGGTGATCGAGGCCCGCCGCGTACCAGTTCGCCGGAACGCGCAACGCCCTCCAGCCGCGATCGTCGACATCCGCGCGCCACGCATCCGCCGGCGCGCCGTCCGCATCGAGGATTCGCCACTGCCCGGCGAGCGACACTGCGCCGTCGCCGTCGCGCGCAACCGGCAGCGGCAATGCGAGCGCCGCGCATTGCCATGCGAGCAGACAGGTCGTGGCGGCCAGCGTCGCGACTCGCGTCATCGTCTAGCCTCGGCGCTTGACGAGCCGCAGGCGATTGACGCCGAGCCGCCTGCGATATTCGACGGCATCGACCGACGCGTGCATGATGCCGAGGCCCATCCCCCTTTCCGGCCATGTGTCGGCGTCGTCCGGATCGAACGACGGCAGGCTCCGCGGCGCGTCGAAGACGCCCGGCGGCGCCGCGGCGCCCGCATCGAAGATATCGAGCGACAGTGCGCGCCGCCCGCGGTGCAGCGTCAGCGCGAGCAGCGGCCTCGCGGCGGGCGGCGGGGCGTCCGGCATCGCGGCACAGCCGTGCCGGATGACGTTCGACGACGCCTCGATCGCCGCGAGCTCGAACGCATCGAGCCACGCGCGCGATTCGCCGCAGCACTCGCACGCCGCGCGCACCCAGTCGCCGATGTCGGCGAGCGCGTCGATGCGTGCTGCAAAGCGCGCACGCACATGCGGCACCGGCCGGTCAGGCCGGCCTTTCATCGGACGTCCCCGCGGCGCGCGGTGCATCGCACCGGCCGGCGGATCAGGCCTGCAGCCGTGCGCACGCCGCCTCGGTGTCGGGCACGACGGCGAACACGCGATCCATGCGCGTCAGTTGAAGCATGCTCCGCACGCCGTCCGCAACGCCGCACAGCACGATGTCGCCCTTGCCGCCCAGCGCCTTGAATCCGGACACCATCGCGCCGAGCCCGCTGCTGTCGACGAACTTCACGCACTGCAGATCGAGCACGACCTTCGCGACGCCCAGCCGCGCGAGCGACACGAGCTCGTCGCGGATCTGCGGCGCCACCGACGCATCGAAGCGCTGCGGCAGCACCTTGACGACCTTGATATCGCCGGAATCGCTCGTTTCGGTCAACATGAATTCCTCCAGTCTCCAGTCTTTCGACGGCAGAAATGAATCGGTCAGTCGGGCCGGCGTTCCAGCGCGAGGACCGACACGTCGTCGTCGAACGTGCCCGGTGCCGTGCCGCGCCACGCCAGCAACTCGGATTTCAATGCGTCCAGCGTCTCCCGCAACGGCCGTTGCGCGCGCGCGGACAGGAAGGTCCGCAGCCGCTCGTCGCCGAACAGTTCGCCGTCCGGCCGCGCGCATTCGGTGACGCCGTCCGAGTACAGGAACAGGCGATCGCGAGCGCGCAGCGTGAACGGCACGGTCTCGTACTCGCACCCTGCGAGCAGTCCGACCGGAAATCCGCCGTCGCCGAGCCGGAAAGCCTCGCCGTTCGCGGTGACGAGCAACGGATGTGTGTGACCGGCTTGCGTCAATCGGCCCGCGCCCGTGCGCGTATCGAGGACGCCGTACACCATCGTGAAGTAGGACGCGTCCACCGCTTCCTCGAGAAACAGCCGGTTCATCATGTCGACGACCGACGCCGGCGACAGTTGCGCGCTGGCGCCGCGCGCTTCCCCCTCGCGCGCCAGCAGACGATTCACGATGACCGACTGCATCGCGGCCTGCACGCCGTGCCCCGCCACGTCAATCGCATAGAACATCACGTGCGCATCGTCGACCGCCTTGACGTTCAGCATGTCCCCGGACAGATACGCGGACGGCGCGAACAGCCATTCGCATGCGACGCCGTCGATGCGCAGCCGCGGCGACGGCAGCATCGACGTCTGCACTGCGGCGGCAGCCTGCAGATCGGCGCGCATCTGGCTGTACGCGGTGTCGAGATGCCGGTTGCGCTCCTCGAGCGCCGCTTCGAGGTCGATCACGCGCAAGCCCGCGCGCAGCCGGACGCGCAGCTCGCTGATGTCGACCGGCTTCGTGAGGAAATCGTCGGCGCCTGCCTCCATGCCGTCGATCAGCGCATCCGAGCCGTCGCGCGCGGTCAGCAGGATCATGTAGATATATCTGCCGAGCGCCTCTTCGCGGATCGCACGACAGAGGCCGGGGCCGTCGAGTTCGGGCATGTCCCAGTCGCACACCACCATCGCGATATCGCGTCGCTCGCGCAGCAGCTGCAGCGCGAGCCGGCCGTCCGCGGCCTCGACGATCTCGAAGCCGAGCTTGCCGAGCGTACTGCGCAGCAACAGCCTGTAACTGGCGGAATCGTCGACGATGAGAACGGGTGGCATGGCCATGATCGAAATGAAGACGAAGCTCTTGGTGCGCTCGCCAGTTCGGCGTGCCGTTTGTCGATGGTTAATCGGAAAGGTGTCGCGCGCATCGAATCCGCGCCGCAATCGCGACGATGATCAATCCGCTTTCGCATTCGTGGCATTCGTGGCGCTCATCGATACGGTTTCCTGTCTTTGAATTGTCCGCACGCCGGCTTTCCGATCGATGCCTGCCGCCATCACGATGGAAGGCGTCCCAGCATCGCGCGCGTGACCACCACTACGCCGTCCGGCGTGCGTTCGAACCGCTGCGCATCGAGTGCCGGATCCTCGCCGATCACGAGGCCGTCCGGCAGCATGCAGCCGCGGTCGACGACGACCTTCGTCAGCCGGCAGCCGCGTCCGACCCGCGTGTCCGGCAGCAGCACGGCCTCGTCGAGCCGGCACGACACGCCGACCCGTACGCCGGGAAACAGCAGCGAACGCGTGACGCTCGACGCCGACACGATCGATCCGTCCGACACGATCGTGTCGACGATGTCACCGCGCTCGCCGCCCCGTCCGCGGAGAAATTGTGCGGGTGGCAATGACAGGCGGCGCGTCCAGATCGGCCAGCGCGCGCTGTCGACGTCGAATCCGCTCTTGCCCGACGCCAGCTCCAGATTCGCGGCCCAGAACGCGTCGACCGTGCCGACGTCGCGCCAGTAGTTCTCCGTGCCCGGCGCGTCGTCGATGCAGGACATCGAGAATGGATGGGCGCGCGCGCGCCCTTCCGCGACGACGCGCGGTATCACGTCGTGCCCGAAGTCGTGGCTCGACGCCTGATTGGCGGCATCGTCCGTCAGCAGGCGGTAGAGATAGTCGGCGTCGAACACATAGATGCCCATGCTGACGAGCGACGACGCGGCATCGTCCGGCACGGCCGCCGGTTGCGCAGGTTTTTCCGCGAACGCGGTCACGTTGCGGCGATCGTCGATCGCCATCACGCCGTATCCGCCCGCGTCGCGGCGCGGCACCCGCACGCAGCCGATCGTGCACGACGCGCGCCCGTCGACGTGGTCGCGCAGCATCACGGCGTAATCCATCCGGTATACGTGGTCGCCTGCCAGCACCAGCACGTACGCCGGACCGGCTTCTCGAATGCGCTGCAGATTCCGGTAGATGGCATCGGCCGTGCCGCGATAGATCGGCTCCTCGTGCAGGTGCCCGGGCGCCGGCATCACGTCAACCCTGGAATCCCGATCGGCGCGCAGGAAGCCGAGGCTTCCCTGCACGTGCCGCAGCAGCGAATGCGTGTTGTATTGCGTGACGACGCCGATCCGGCGGATGCCGGAATTGACGCAATTGGACAACGTGAAATCGATGATACGGAACCGGCCGCCAAAAAACATCGCCGGCTTCGCCCGTCTCTCGGTGAGCTGCTTCAGCCGCGTGCCGCGCCCGCCGGCCAGCACGATCGCGAACGTGTGGCTCGTCGGCGCGTACGCGCGTGCATACTCCGCGTGACGCCGATCGGGCAAGCACGTGATGCGGTCGAATTCGGCAAGCATCGTTCGCTCCGCTGAAATTCCGGATTGCCACCCCGTCGGGCAAGCCGCCGTTCGTTCGTCAGGTACGCCGCGCGCCGTCATCGACAACGCGCATTCGACAGCCCTGCTTATCGTGTTGAGGCACCGGATACCGCGATTGAAGCGGTGTGCCGTCCGGCCTCTCACATGCGGAAAATCCTGGATTTCGACATTTGACGAATTCGCTCCACGCCGATTCAAAAATGCTTAATTCATTCTGCGTCAATTTAAGGTGAAGCAATCGGCCTTCGCAAGACAGCGAAACGCCAAATTGCTGTCCGGATCGGAAATCGTCGTCGAATTGTGCGGCCGATTACCGGCGGCTCGACTAGACTCAACCCGCCTCGGTTACACGGATGGCGTTGCGTTGCCAGCCGCCATGCAAACGGTGACACGCATTGTTGAGCTACCTCTCGTTCGTCGCGCGTCTTTCATTTCAGAGGCGGATTCGCTGCCGTGTCGCCTGCCTTTTCGCCGCAGCAAGATCCATCGCACCGCCGTTCGGCTGCCCTGCCCGCGCATGGCTCGGCGCGCTGATCTATGCGGGACTGTCGATCGACGGCGCGTCCGCGCAAACGACGCGGGACGAAGTGCTCGACGGCCTGTCGAATTCGTTCTCGACGCCGTGGCACGAACTCGTGTCGCCGAACCGGGCCGACGGTCCGAACAGCTGGCTGTCGGGACTGTCGATCAACGCGGGGATCACGCAGGCGCTGCAGCCAAGCCAGAAAAGCCGCGTCGGCGCCGGTGCGCAAGGCGACCGGGCGAACGCGTCGACGATGCAGCTCGGCATTCGCTACAACCCGATGTCGTACTGGTTCGCGACGTTCACCGCCTATCGCTATCTGCGGCCGGGTTTTCAGCAAAGCTGGGATCCGGACTTCACCTATTCGTTCGGCTACGACGACTGGCATCCTTACACGCTCAGCCTGGTCTACGGCAACTACACGGGCAACCGCTTCGCGGCCGGCAATGGCGTCGCGCACAGCCGCCTCGAGCAAGGGGGCATTACGCTCGCCTACAAGTTCCCGCTGCCGGACTGGCTGAAGCCGGTCTTCCTGACCGGCATGGGCGACGACCTGATGTGCTCGGCGTCGTTCACGCTGGTGCCGCGCTATACCGATGTGCAGAGCGCAACGCGAGCGAACAAGACGAACGTCGGGCTCGGCTGCCGATATACGCTGCCGAACGGGCTGTACGCGACATTCACCGCATACCACTATCTTCGCCCGTCGCAGCAGCAACCGTGGGATCCCGATTTCGTGTACGGGTTCGGCTATTTCGACTGGCATTCCGACACGATCTCGATCCAGTACAACAACTACTCGGGAAACCGGTTTCCGTGGCGCTCGCGCGCGCCCGGCACCGGAACCTTCCGGGCCGGCAGCATCTCGATCTCCTGGTCGCACAGCTGGTGAACGCCGCGACCACACCGCGTTCAACGCGCGGCGGCCGGGATGGCCGAGCTGAGCAGCACGACCATGCCGTGCGCGCTAACCGCGATGCCGGCCTCGCCGGCCACGTCGCGCTCCGGCAGGTCAGGGTGCGCGGAGTCGAGCATCACGCGCCAATCGAGCACCGGCGGCGGCAGCGTGAACACCGTGTCGTCCCGGCCGCCGTTGATCAGCAGCAATGCGACGTCCACGACCGGCCCCGCGCCCGCGCCGTGCCGGCGATCGGGCCACGCGGGTGCGGCGCGCCGCACGGCGAGCGTGCCGCCTCGTCCGTCCTCCCAGGCCGACGTCGACATCGGCCGGCCGTGCGCGTCGAACCAGTCGACGTCCAGCACGCCCGGCAGCCATTCGTTGCGTCCATGCGGGAAATAAGGATGCTGAAAGACGCGGTAGCCTCGCCTGAGCCGCGCGAGGCGCGCGCAGAAGTGCAGCATGGTCGCGCCGCGCCGCGTCTCGCACGCGGACCAGTCGAGCCACGACAGTGCGTTGTCCTGGCAATACGCGTTGTTGTTGCCGAACTGGCTGTTGCCCCATTCGTCTCCGGACAGCAGCATCGGGGTTCCGTTCGACAGATACAGCGTCGCGAGCATCGCGCGCCGCACGCGCTCGCGCTGGCCGTCGACGTACGGATCGTCGGTCGGCCCCTCCGCGCCCCAGTTGGCGCTGCAATTGGCGTCGGCGCCGTCGCGGTTGCCTTCGCCGTTCACGTCGTTGTGCTTGTGTGCGTAGCTCGTCAGGTCGTGCAGCGTGAATCCGTCGTGCGCTGCGACGAACTGGATCGAAGCCCACGGACGCCGCCCGTCGCGGTCGAAGATGTCGGCCGAGCCGCACAGGCGGCGTGCGAACTCCGGCCGTTCGCCCGCATCGCCGCGCCAGAATCGCCGCACGCTGTCGCGATAGCGGTCGTTCCACTCGGCGAAGATCGCGGGATGATTGCCGAGCTGATAACCGTCCGGCCCCAGGTCCCACGGCTCGGTAATCAGCTTCAGGCGGTTGAGCACCGGGTCCTGCTGCAACGCGTCGAAAAAGCCCGCGCCGCGGTCGAAGCGGCGTGCCTCGCGTCCCAGCGTGGTGCCGAGATCGAAACGAAAGCCGTCGACGTGAAACGACTCGGCCCAATAGCGCAGCGAATCGAGCACGAGCTGCGCGACTCTCGGATGCGCGAGGTTCAGCGTATTGCCGCATCCGGTGTCGTCGACATGGCGGCGCTCGCCGCCCTCGGTCATCACGTAGTAGCTCGCGTTGTCCAGGCCGCGAAACGACAGCGAAGGCCCCAGACCGTCGGCCTCGCCCGTATGGTTGTAGACGACGTCGAGCACGACCTCGATGCCGGCCCGATGCAGCCGCCTGACCGCGCGCCGGATTTCGTCCGGGCCGCCGCTGCCGAGATAGCGCGGTTCCGGCGCGAAGTACGCGAGCGGGCTGTAGCCCCAATAGTTGACGAGCCCGCGTTCGACGAGCGCGCGGTCTTGCACGAACGCCTGGACGGGCAGCAACTCGATCGTCGTGACGCCGAGCCTGTGCAGATGGTCGATCGTTCGCGGCGCCGCGAGCGCGGCGAACGTGCCGCGCGCCGACGGATGGATGTCGTCCCGCAGCTGGCTGAAGCCTCGGACGTGGGTCTCGTAGATCACCGTCCGGTGCCACGGCACGTCGGGACGCCTGTCGTCACCCCAGTTGAACGCGTCGTCGGTCACGACCGCCTTCGGCATCGCGGGCGCGCTGTCGCGCCGGTCGAGTGCCGGCTCGCCGCGCAGCGAACCGATCCGGTACGCGTACAGCGCGTCGGTCCAGCGAACGGCGCCGTGCAGGCGCTTCGCGTACGGATCCAGCAGCAGCTTGTGCGGATTGAAGCAATGGCCGTTGCGCGGATCGTACGGCCCGTGCGCGCGAAAGCCGTACAGCAGCCCCGGATGCGCTTCCGGAAGGTAGCCGTGCCACACGTGATGCGTGCATTCCGGCAGCCGCAATCGCGCCACTTCCTTGCGCCCCGCCGGATCGAACAGGCACAGGTCGATGGCGCTCGCATGCATCGAAAACACGGCGAAATTCGTTCCGAGCCCGTCCCAGTTCGCGCCGAGCGGGTACGGTTTTCCGGCAGCCAGTTCCTGAAACGAGGCACTCGTCATGTCGCGTCTTCCAGTGGCGGGCCAATTTGCCGCCATGCATGCGATCGAATCCGGTTACGGTTAAATCGGCGTGAATTCCGGTTTGACTTACGTACGACCGATTGCCTAATCTTGTACGGGAATTATGTAGTAATTCATTGGAAATTCCAGTCCGCTCCTTTCGCTTTTTCGGAGTCGGCGGGACACCTTCACGAACGGGCCCGAATGCCGCGAAACCGCGCCGCGATGCGCGTTCGTGCGGGCCGTCAGACGACATCGGCGCCGATCGCGGCGGGAGAGCAACCATGCGCGACAACCAGCGGCCCGTCGGCCGGTCCGAAGCGGACGCATTGCGTGACGACATGCTGGCCGAACTTCGCTACGGCATCAGCAAGACGCCGGCGCAGGCGTCGCCGGGCGAGCTGTTTCACGCGCTCGCGCTCGCGGTACGCAGGCGGCTGGTCGATCGCTGGCTCGACACGGAAACCCGCTACGACGCAAGCCGCAGCAAACGCGTGTATTACCTGTCGATGGAATTCCTGATGGGTCAGTCGCTCGCGAGCAACCTGATCGCGCTTGGCCTCGAGCAGGCAGCGCGCGCCGCGCTGGAAAGTCTCGATATCGAAATGGGTACCGTGCTGGCGGCGGAATCTGACGCGGCGCTCGGCAACGGCGGCCTTGGACGGCTTGCCGCGTGCTTCGTCGAGTCGCTGGCATCACTCGGTTTCGCGGGATACGGCCGCGGCATCAAGTACGAATACGGCCTGTTCCGGCAACAGATCGACAATCTCGAACAGACGGAACGCCCGGATCTCTGGCACAGCGAATCATCGCCGTGGCTGATCGAACGTGCGGACGAAACCCGTTACGTTCCGCTGTATGGCCGCATCGAGCACGAGCGCGACGTGGGCGGCCAATACAATCCGATGTGGCTCGACTGGAAGATGATCGCGGGCGTGCCGCACGACATGCTCGTGCCCGGCTACGGCGGCCATACCGTCAACGCGCTGCGGCTCTATGCGGCCCGCGCGTCGGACACCTTCGACATGCGTATCTTCAACAGCGGCGACTACGTGCGCGCGGTCGAAGAGAAGATCGCATCCGAGACGGTGTCCAAGGTGCTTTATCCGGCGGACGACAATCACGCAGGCAAGGAGCTGCGGCTCGTCCAGGAATACTTCCTGGTCGCCTGTTCGCTGCGCGACATCCTGGACACGTTCGCGAAGACAAAGCTGCCGATCGAGCGCCTGCCGGAGCGTGTCGCCATCCAGATGAACGACACCCACCCCGCGCTCGCCGTCGCGGAGTTGATGCGCATCCTCGTCGACGAACATCGCGTGGCGTGGGAGACCGCCTGGAACATCACGCGGGCCGTCTGCGCGTATACCAATCACACTTTGCTGCCGGAAGCGCTCGAGACGTGGCCGGTCGAGCTCGTCGAGCGTGTATTGCCGCGGCATTTGCAGATCATCTACGAAATAAACCGGCGTTTCCTCGACGAAGTGTCGGCCCGCTGGCCGGGCGACGAGGCCCGGCTACGGCGAATGTCGCTGATCGACGAGCATGCGCCGCGCCGCGTGCGCATGGCGCATCTCGCGATCGTCGGTAGCCATTCGGTGAACGGTGTGGCGGCGCTGCACTCGCGACTGGTCTGCTCACAGCTCGTGCCCGATTTCCACGCGCTGTATCCGGAGCGCTTCAACAACAAGACGAACGGCGTGACCGTGCGGCGGTGGATCGTGCAGTCGAATCCGCCGCTCGCGTCGCTGTTCCGGGAACTGCTGGGCGGAGACGAGTGGATCATGGAAACCGGCCGCTTGGCCGGACTTGAGCGCTATCTGGACGATAGCTCGGTACATGCACGCCTGAAGGCGATCAAGCGACGCAACAAGCAGCAGCTGGCCGCGCTGATCCGGGAGCAGCTGCGCACGCCGGTGGACGCCGACGCGCTATTCGACGTGCAGGTCAAACGCATTCACGAATACAAGCGTCAGTTGCTCAACATCCTGCATGTGATGCATCTGTATCTGCATCTGGTCGAAGATGGCGGCGACATCGCGCCCCGGGTCGTCGTATTTGCGGGAAAGGCGGCGCCGGGCTACGCAATGGCCAAGTTGATCATTCACCTCATAGCGACCGTGGCAGATCACATCGATCGCGACGCGCGCGTGCGCGACCGGCTGCGCGTCGCGTTCTTGCCCGACTACAAGGTGTCGCTGGCCGAACGCATCATTCCGGCGGCTGACCTGTCCGAACAGATTTCAACGGCGGGCATGGAGGCGTCCGGCACGGGCAACATGAAGCTCGCTATGAACGGCGCGCTGACGATCGGCACACTCGACGGCGCGAACATTGAAATTCGCGATGCGGTCGGTGTCGAGAATTTCTATGCGTTCGGCCTGACGGCCGCCGAAGTGGAGGTCGCGCGCGCGAGTGGCTCGTATGACGCGCGCGCTTGCTATGAATCCGATCCGACGATCAGGCGTGTCCTCGATTCGATGGTGTGCGGGCGTTTCGGCAACGGCGACGACCGCTTCCGGCCGATCTTCGACAGTCTCGTCGCGGGCGGCGACTATTACTTTCACCTGGCCGATTTCGCGGCCTATGCCAGCATGCACGAACGCATTTCGGCGGATTTCGCGGACACGGCCGGCTGGATGCGGCGAGTCGTCGCCAATCTCGCGCGGCTTGGTCGCTTCTCCAGCGATCATACGATCGCCGAATATGCGCGCGACATCTGGCGTCTCGAGCCGATGGCGCCGTGCCGCGCGTGAGCCCGGCGCGATGCCGGCGCCGGGCGTCGACGTGCAAATGCCGGAAAACGCGCGACTTCAGGATAGAGTGGCCGATCACGCCAAGATTCGACGGCGCATCCTCCGGCGCGGGCTTTTCGACGATACCCGACAGATATTTCAGGCTCATCCGCAGCAGCGTCTCCGTTCGCCTTCTCGTCCGATTCGCACCATGTTTTGACATTGAGAAACACCGACCGGTGCGCCAAAGTTGTCATGCTCGCGCCCCGTTGCCCGAGCGCGAAGCGGATCGAACCGACCCGGCATCCCGCGACGGAAGCGACAGCCGACATCGCCAAAAATTCGCGCGTTCGTATACACCCAATGACCCGACCAACCGGTAGCCCTGACATCAACAATGCGTTGAATGCGCGCGCCCCGCAAAGCCGCGGGCCGGCGCTTCGGGTCGCGTTGCGGTTATGGGGCGTCGACGAGCGCGACGGGCAAGCGTGGCTCGTGGGACTGCGGCCGCGGCACGCCCGGTTGGATTGGTGGATCGCCCGCGATCGTGCGGCCGCCGGCGCCGACATCGTCGTGCATGTCGTCAAACCGACCGCGCATCGGCCGGACGGATTCTGCTGGAACTGTATCGGCGCAAGCGGCGCACTGAATCGGTCGCTCGAAGGCGAACGCACCGAAATCGCGTTGTTCACCGGCGACGCGAGTCAGATGCCGCATCGACGCTCGGGCCTCTGGGTGGTCGCAGGCGCGCTCGACACCTGCTCGGCGCTCGACGCACTCGGACGTTCGATGTACGCGTCGGTCGGGTGTCTGGCGGGCGGACGGATCACGGTGCGGCGCGACCTGCTAGCGCTGATCGCGCAGCGGCTCGACGCGATGGACGCATCGTTCGGCGCAACCTGATAGCCGGGCGGCACGCAACGTCGCCGCGATCGAATCGGCGTCGATGCGAATCGAACGGGCACGGTGGCTGACGCCCGACGGTTGGATCCGCGATCGCCACTTGACATAGCCGTAGCAAGACGCTGCCGCGTACGGATCAGGCCGGTTGCCCGCCGCCGTCGCTCGCCGTTGCCGGCCCCGCATCGATCGCGACGCGATTCTTGCCGTCGCGCTTCGCGCGGTACAGCGCGCGGTCGGCGGCTTCGATCAGCGACGTCATCGGCGTGCCGGCCGCCGGCACGACGCCCGCGCCGCCGATGCTGATCGTCACGTAGCGGCCGGTCGACGAATGCACGTGCTCGAGCCGCAGCGCTTCGATCGCGAGGCGAATCTTCTCGGCGAGCAGGCGCACGCCGCCCGGCGACGTGCCCGGCAGCACCACCGCGAATTCCTCGCCGCCGAAGCGTGCGGCGAGATCGCCCGGGCGGCCGAGGCAGCTTTCGACGGTCGAGGCGACCCGCTTGAGCACGTCGTCGCCCGACACGTGGCCGTACGTGTCGTTGTACAGCTTGAAGTTGTCGACGTCGATCATCAGCAGCGACAGCTCGCTGCGATCGCGCGTGCCGCGCCGCCATTCGGCGTTCAGGTATTCGTCGAGATAGCGCCGGTTCGACAGCCCGGTGAGCCCGTCGGAATGCGTGAGGCGGCGCAGTTCGAGGTTCGCTTCGAGCAATTGCTGCTGCGATTGCCGCAGTGCGCGGTAGGCTTCGTCGCGCTGCAGCAGGTTGACGTACGAGCGCGAGTGGTAGCGGATCCGTGCGACGAGCTCGATGCGGTCCGGCAGCTTTACGAGGTAGTCGTTCGCGCCGGCCGCAAACGCGGCGCTCTTGATTACCGGTTCTTCCTTGGTCGACAGCACGATGATCGGCACGTCGCGGATCGCGGGATTCGTGCGGTACGCCTTCACGAGGCTCAGGCCGTCGATGCCGGGCATCACGAGGTCCTGCAGGATCACGGTCGGCCGCGTTTCGACCGCGGCGGTGAGCGCGTCGTCCGAGCGCGTGCAGTAGTGGAAGTCGATGCCGTCCTCGTCGGCAAGCGCGCGCCGCACGGCCTGGGCGACGATCGTCTGGTCGTCGACCAGCAGCACCATCACCGGCACGTCGGTCGTCGGCGGCGTCTGCAGGGTCGCGCGCGCGGCTTCGAGCGCCGCACCCGCGCCGTCCGCGGCGGACGTGCCGTTATCGTGGCCCGGGCGTCGCGTGGAGTCGCTAGTCATGTCGATACCTGTTGTTGCCATTGCTGTCGCGCATGTCCATTTCATTCAGTTCCTGACGAGCGCCGCCAGTTCGCCCGCAATGCGCTCGAGCGGCAGGATCACGCGCGCAGCGCCGAGCGTCGCGGCGGCTTTCGGCATTCCGTAGACGGCGCTCGTCGCCTGGTCCTGCGCGATCGTATGGTAGCCCTTCATCCGCATCGCCTTCAGCCCGATCGCGCCATCGCGGCCCATCCCGGTGAGCAGCACGCCGATCACGTCGCCGGGCCAGTGCTCGGTCACGCTGCTGAAGAATACGTCGACCGACGGTCGGTACGGCGTCTCGGTCGGCTCGCGCGTGTATTCGAGCGTGCCGGCGCGCGTGATCCGCAGGTGGTCGTTGGTCGCGGCGAGCAGCACGAACGACGGCTGCGGCCGGTCGCCTTCGCGCGCGATGCGCACGTTGAGCGGCGTCTGGCCGTTGAGCCATTGCGCCATGCCGTCCGCGAACGCCTGATCGACGTGCTGCACGATCACGATCGGCGCGCCAAAATCGGTGGGCAGCGCGCCGAGGATCGACGCAAGCGCGGTCGGGCCGCCGGCCGACGCGCCGATCGCGACGAGCGGTCCGCCGTCGCCGCGCGCCGTCGTGCCGGCGGGGCGGGCGGCGCCCGTCGGCTTGTCGAGCAGCCGGCCGATCTGGTCGATCTTCGCGAGCAACAGCTGCGCGGTGTCACCGTTCGCGCCTGCGCCGAGCCGCGGCGTATCGACTGCGTCGAGCGCGCCGGCACCCATCGCCTCGTACACGCGCCATGCATTCGCGCCGATACTGCTCGTCACGATCAGGATCGCGCACGGCTTGCCCGAAGACATGATCCGCCGCGTCGCTTCGACGCCGTCGAGCTTCGGCATGATCAGGTCCATCAGCACGACGTCGGGCGGCTGCGCGGCGCAGAACTCGACGGCCTGCACGCCGTCGGTCGCGACCCACAGCACGCGGTGCTCGGGTCGCCGCGCAACCACGCGGTGCAACGCCTCGACGGCGAGCGGAAGGTCGTTGACGATGCCGATGTTCACGGACGGGCTTCTCCTATCAGGTCGCGTACGGCGTCGAGCAGGGTTTCGTCGTGGAAGCTGCTCTTCGCCAGGTAGTAGTCCGCGCCCGCGTCGAGTCCGCGGCGGCGGTCCTCCTCGCGGTCCTTGTACGACACGATCATCACCGGCAGCGATTTCAGCGCGGCATCGCGCTTGATCAGCGTGACGAGCTCGATGCCGTCCATGCGCGGCATGTCGATGTCGGTCACGACGAGATCGAAATCGGCGCCGCGCAGCGCGTTCCAGCCGTCCATCCCGTCGACCGCGACGGTGACGGCATAGCCGCGCTTTTCGAGCAGCTTGCGCTCCAGTTCGCGTACCGTCAGCGAATCGTCGACCACCAGCACGTGCCGGCGCCGCACGACGGCCGCCTGCTGCGCGCGCTGCACCTTGTCGAGCTGGCCGCCGCGCACGAGCTTGTCGACCGAGCGCAGCAAGTCCTCGACGTCGATGATCAGCACCGGTTCGCCATTCTCCATCAGCGCAGCCGCCGCGATGTCCTTGACCTTGCCGAGCCGGCGGTCGAGCGGCTGGATCACCAGCATGCATTCGCCGCGGAACCGGTCGACGGCGATCCCGTACGACTCCCATTCGTCGCCGATCACGACGGTCGCGACGCTGTCGCCCGCCTGTTCCGGCGGCGGTGCGCCGAGCAGCTGGTGCGCGGTGACGAGCCCGACCGGGCGGCCGTCGAAGCGGAAATGCTGCTGGCCTTCGAGCATGTCGATGTCGGCGCGCGCGAGTTCGAGCGTGCGGCGCACGTGCGCAAGCGGGATCGCGTACGCTTCGCCGCCGACCTCGACGAGCAGGCTGCGCACGATCGACAGCGTGAGCGGCAGTTGCAGCACGAAGCGCGCGCCGCGGCCCGGCTCGTTGAAGATCCGCACGGTGCCGCGCACGGCCTTGACCATATCGTGCACCGCGTCGAGGCCGACGCCGCGGCCCGACACATCGGTGACGCGGTCGCGCATCGAGAAGCCGGGGAGCAGCAGGAAGTCGAGCAGCTCGTGGTCGGACAGCCGCGCGGCCGTGTCCGCGTCGGTGAGCCGGCGCCCCGCGACGGCCGCGCGCAGCGCGTCGAGATCGATGCCGGCGCCGTCGTCGCTGACGGAGATCAGCAACTGGCCCGCGCTGTGGCGCGCTTCGAGCGTCACGCTCGCTTCGGCCGGCTTGCCGCGCGCGATGCGCTCGTCGGGCGTCTCGACGCCGTGGTCGAGCGCGTTGCGCAGCAGGTGGCCGAGCGGCGCGTCGAGCATGTCGAGGATGTCGCGGTCGACCTGCGTCGTTTCGCCGACGATCGCGAACCGCACGCGCTTGCCGAGCGAACGTGCGAGATCGCGGACGATGCGCGGATACGCGTGCGTTGCGTCGCCGAACGGTCGCATCCGGCAGCGCAACGCTTCGTCGTAAAGCTGCTGCGCGAGATGCGTGCTGCGGCGGTCGAAGCGGTCGAGCTCGTCCAGGCGCGCGCCGAGCTGCAGCTGCAGGTTGCCGAGCCCCTGGCGCACATCGTTCAGCGACGCGAGCGCGGCCGGGTCGAGCCGCTCCGCGAGCGTTTCGACGAGCACGTCGAGCGAGCGCGCGACGTCGCGCTGCATCCGCTTGATGCGCAGGATCGAGCCCGTGAACGGCTTCAGCCAGTGCGATTCGACGAGCGATTCGCTGGACAGGCTCAACAGCTGGTCGAGCTGCTCGGCGCGTACGCGCAGCATCCGCTGCAGATCGTGCCGGGGGGGCGGTTGGGTGTGCAAAGGCGGGGCGTCGGGCGCGACGGCATGCAAGCCCGGCGACGGATCGGCCGGCGGGTGGCGCGGGGGGCCGTCGCCGGTGCGCGGCGATATCGAGACAAGGGCGGCATCGTCGGGCGCGGAGCCGATGTGCGGCGCTGCGGGGCCTGGTTCCGGCGCGGGCGGTATGGGCAGTGTAAGCGGTGTGAGCGACACCGCGCGTTCGGCGCGCTCGTCCGACGCGTCGGTCGGACCCAGTGCGGCCAGCGCGTCGATGTCCGCGCGCGAGACCGCCGCCGCCGGATCGGCGTTGCCGACGCGCAGCAGCAGGTCCACGCCATGCAGCAGTGCGTCGATGTGCGCGGTCGTCAGCGTCAGCTCGCCACGCTGCGCGGCGACGAAGCATTCCTCCATCGCGTGCGCGACGTCGACGCCGTCCTGCAGGTCGACGATGCGCGCGGCGCCCTTCAGCGAATGCGCGGCGCGCATGCACGCTTCCAGCGCGGGCGCGTCGCCGGGCGAATGTTCGAGCGTTAGCAGGCCACTCGCGAGCGCCTGCGTCTGCGTGTGTGCTTCGTCGCGGAACAGGTCGAGCAGCGACAGGCGCATCAGGTCGTCGTCGGTGCTCATCGCAGGCTCCTCGCAAGCGAGTCGAACACGCGATCGGTGTCCAGCACGCCGATCGTTGTATCGCGCCACGCGAGCAGGCCGCGCGTGTGCATCGCGGCCGCGTGGGTGAGCGTCGTCGGCACCGGCAGCAGCGCATGCGCCGCGAAGCGCAGCACGCCCTCGACCTCGTCGACGGGCAGCGCGACCGCGTCGCCGCGATGCTCGACGACCAGCATCCGCGCATACGCGTTGCGCGACTCGTGCGGTCCGGTTGCGTTGCGTTCCAGATTCAGCAGTACGCCGAGGGATGCTGCGATCGTCAGCGTGCCGCGCACGTTGACGAGCCCGAGCACGGCACCGTCGCGCCGGTGCGGCAGCGAATGGATCGGGCGCGGCCCGTCGACCTGCCGCAGCGCGGCGGCGGGCAGGCCGAGCCATTCGTCGCCGACGCGGAACGCGAGCGCGGACTGCTGCGCTTGCGCATCGTCGGCAGATGCGGCGGATGCAGTGAGTCGTGCGTCTGCAGGGGCTGGTTGCGACGTGCTGCGTGCGGCACGCGCCGTTTCGGCGAGGTCCGCGTCGGTGAGCGGCCGGTCGAGCAGCTTCCCGGCCGCGTGTTCGAACACCGGGCAGTTCAGGCAGCGGGTGTGCACGACAAGCCGCGGGCACGAGCCGTCACCTCGCGTGCCGATGCGATTCCAGCAATCGTCGACGGCCCTGGCCGGAGCGCGATCGTCACGAGCGGCGTGGGTCATGGGTTCCGCCCGGTTCGCTGGTCCGGTCCGCCGTCGGCACGGCTGACGCGCCGCGCGCTTGCCCGCTGCGCACGCAGCATCAGTTGCCGGGCACCTGCCGCGTCACCTGCCGCGTCGCGCAGCGCGGCGAGATGGGTCAGCGCCTCATAGTGAGCCGGGTCGAGATACAGCGTCTTACGATAAAAATCCTGCGCGTCCGCATCGAGGCCGCGCGCATCGGCGATCAGGCCGAGCAGGTAGAACGCGTCCGCGTCGGGGCCGTGCGCGAGCGCGAACGCGTGCGCGGCGCGCTCGGCGTCGTCGAGGCGGCCCGTGTCGGCGAGCCGGCGGGCGTCGGCGAGCGTGGGCGCCGGGGCGGCGGGTGCGCTCGGCGCGGCATCCGCGGCATCGAGCGCCGCGTGCGCGATGCGTGTCGCCGGCGGCCGCTGTGGCACGGCCGGCGGGTGGTGCAGGGTTGCCGTTGCGAAATGGTTTGCCATGGAGGGTGCCGCCACCGGGTGCCGGAGCGGCAACGTCTGCGGCGCCACCGGCTTCGCAGATGCCACAGACAAGGTGGGCGGCCGCTCGCCATCGTTCGCGCCCGTGGCCGGAGCATCAGCCGGCGGCGCGCGATGGAACGCGAACGCGAGCGGAATGCGCGCGGGCGCCAGCGCATGCCGCATCATCAGCCCCGTCTCGGCCGGGCCGACGAAGATCGTGCCGCCGTCCGCGAGTTGCCGGTCGAGCAGCTTGATCGACTGGTCCTGAGCGTGTCGGTCGAAATAGATCAGCACGTTGCGGCAGAAGATGAAGTCGTAGCGCGTGTCCGCGTCGAGCGGCAGGTCGAACAGGTTCGCCTGCACGAAGCGTACCGGCCCGCGCACCCGCGGGTCGAGCTGCCAGCCGCCGACCGTTTCTTTGAAATGGCGGTCGCGGAATTCGAGCGGATGGCCACGAAACGCGTTGCGTCCGTAGACGCCGGCCCGCGCCCGCTCGATCGCGCGTGCGCTGATGTCGATCGCGTCGATCGCGAAGCGTGACGGGCCGATGCCGGCGTCGAGCAGTGCCATCGAGATCGAATACGGCTCCTCGCCGGTCGAGCACGGCACGCTCAGCACGCGCAGCGTGCGCGCCGGCTCGCGCACGAGCCGCGCGTCGGCGATCCGCGCAAGCGCGACGAATGCCTCGCGGTCGCGGAAGAACCACGTTTCCGGCACGACCAGCGTTTCGATCAGCGCCTGCCGTTCGTCCGCGGACGCATTCAGCCGCTGCCAGTACGCATCGATCGCGGCGCCACCGGCGGCCTCGGCGACGTCGCCCGGCATGCCGCCGGCGGGCAGCGGTGTGTCGGGCGCGTCCGGTGCATCGGCCTGCGTGACGCGTGCGCGTTCGGCAACCGCGCGCGCGAGCGCACGATTGCCGAGCGTCGCCGCATCCATCCCGGTTTCACGCGCGAGCCACGCTTCGAATCGAGGGTCGTTGGCGTTCATCATGGCCATCATCCGGCAAGCGCCTGCGCGGGCGGAAACAGCAATGCGCGCGCGTCGTCATCGAGCATCTGCTCTACGTCGATCCGCTGCACGAATCCCGTCGCGTCGGCGGCGACCGGCCCGAGCCAGCGCGCGTGCGGCGTCGCGATCCCGCTGTCGGCGAATTGCGCGGGCGCGAACTCGCGCACCTGCGTCGCGTGCTCGACGATCAGCCCGAGCCATCGATCGGCGCCGTCCGCCTCGTGTTGCTGCGCATAGCGCACGACGACGAGCCGCGTCGATCGCAGCGCGTGCGCCGCGCGCCCGAGCGCGAGCCGCGGCACGTCAATCACTGGCACCAGCGTGCCCCGGTGATCGATCACGCCGGTGAGCCATGGCGGCGTACCCAGCATCGACTTCACGGGCGCGAGCGCCAGCACCTCGACGATCCGCGTCGCATCGAGCGCGTAGCGCTCGCCGTCGAGTTCAAAAAGTAGGAAGAGCATCGTGTCGTCCGCCCGAAGGCCGCGTGCGTCAGCCGTCGATCTTGAAGCGCGACACGCCGGTGCGCAGGTGGTTCGCGACGAGCGTGAGGTCGTCGATCGCCTGCGACGACTGGCGCAGCGATTCGGCCGTCTGCTGCGCGGCTTCCGACAGCTGCGACAGCGCCTGCGTGATCTGCTCGGCACCGTTCGCCTGCGTCTGCATCCCTTCG
>NZ_CAJPGZ010000029.1:0-61551 GCF_905339865.1 Burkholderia sp. BCC1993
GAACGTGAACGGCGGGGCGATCGCGATCGGTCACCCGATCGGCGCGTCGGGCTGCCGGATCCTGGTGACGCTGCTGCACGAGATGGTCAAGCGCGATGCGAAGCGCGGGCTGGCGTCGCTGTGCATCGGCGGCGGGATGGGCGTCGCGCTCGCGGTCGAACGTCCGTAACCGGTCGTCCGTCACTGCCAAACCAATCCGGGCGCCGGCCGATCGCGGCTTCGGCCGGCGCCACGTGAAGTCAGAGGGGCCTCCGGCGGCTCTCAAAACCAAAAAATGGAGTGAGATTTATGTCTCAGCGAATTGCGTACGTAACGGGCGGGATGGGCGGCATCGGCACCAGCATCTGCCAGCGTCTGTTGAAAGACGGCTTCAAGGTGGTCGCGGGTTGCGGCCCGAACTCGCCGCGTCGGGTGAAGTGGCTCGAGGACCAGAAGGCGCTCGGCTACGATTTCATCGCGTCGGAAGGCAACGTCGGCGACTGGGACTCGACCAAGGCAGCGTTCGACAAGGTCAAGGCCGAAGTCGGCGAGATCGACGTGCTGGTCAATAACGCGGGCATTACGCGCGACGTCGTGTTCCGCAAGATGACGCATGAAGACTGGACGGCCGTGATCGACACCAACCTGACGAGCCTGTTCAACGTGACGAAGCAGGTGATCGACGGGATGGTCGAGCGCGGCTGGGGCCGGATCATCAACATTTCGTCGGTGAACGGCCAGAAGGGGCAGTTCGGCCAGACGAACTACTCGACCGCGAAGGCAGGCATCCACGGATTCACGATGTCGCTCGCGCAGGAAGTCGCCACGAAGGGCGTGACGGTCAACACTGTGTCGCCCGGCTACATCGGCACCGACATGGTGAAGGCGATCCGTCCGGACGTGCTCGAGAAGATCGTCGCGACGATTCCGGTGCGGCGTCTCGGTGCGCCGGAGGAAATCGGTTCGATCGTCGCGTGGCTCGCGTCGAACGATTCCGGCTTCTCGACCGGCGCCGACTTCTCGCTGAACGGCGGCCTGCACATGGGCTGAACGTCCGGGCTGCGCGGGCCGGTTCGTCCGCGCGGCCTGGCGTTTCCGAAGGCCCCCGCCTCCCGGATCCGGGAGGCGGGGATTTGTCACTTGCGCTACGCTGCACCCAAAGGCGTTACATGACTACTACAAAGAAAACGGCCGAGCGGCTCATCAAGAAGTACCCGAACCGCCGGCTCTACGATACCGAGACGAGCACGTACATCACGCTGACCGACGTCAAGCAGCTCGTGCTGGAACAGGAGGACTTCAAGGTCGTCGACGCGAAATCCAACGAAGACCTGACGCGCAGCATCCTGCTGCAGATCATCCTCGAGGAAGAGAGCGGCGGCGTGCCGATGTTCTCGTCGTCGATGCTGTCGCAGATCATCCGTTTCTACGGTCATGCGATGCAGGGCATGATGGGCACGTACCTGGAAAAGAACATCCAGGCGTTCATCGACATCCAGAACAAGCTCGCGGATCAATCGAAGAACCTGTACGAAGGCAACGCGATGAATCCCGAAGTCTGGTCGCAGTTCATGAACATGCAGGCGCCGATGATGCAAGGGATGATGACGAGCTACATCGAGCAGTCGAAGAACATGTTCGTGCAGATGCAGGAGCAGATGCAGAACCAGGCGAAGTCGATGTTCAGCACGTTCCCGTTCAAGCAGCCGGGCACGCCGGAGCCGGAAAAGAAGTAACGCTTGCGCGGCAGGCCGGCCGCGGCGGCACACGCCGCCGGACGGTCGGCGCCGCGACGTGCGGCGGTGTGATGCGGCCGGTCGCGTGCCCGGGCACGACGATGATTGGCGGCCCGCTGCCGCGAGATGTCGCCGACGGTCGTTCCTGATCGTCGGCACCGAATGCCTGTGCCCCTGCGCGGGGGACGGGCATGACCGTCGTCCGGTCGATCGAATTCCAGACATGCAGCGAAATACAACCGGGGCATGTCGCGCCTGATGGCGTGCGTGCCTGCGTGCCTGCGCGCTGGCGCGGGCGGCCGCCGGTGTGTCGGACGGCGCGACGACGCGCCGCCTCAATGCCGGCATAGCGCGCCGGCTTCGCTCAAAGCGCGCGATCGAAATCCTGTTGATCGTCCGCCGGCGGCAGGTCGAGCACGAGCTTCACCGCGCAGTAATTCGCCTTCAGCGAAAACACGCGGCCGATCACGAGGAACGTTTGCGGCGAATTCTCGAGTTCGACGAAATCGCCCGGTTGCGGGACGTGCGCGCCTTGGTCGTAGGAGAAACTGGTGCTGGTTTGCTCGCCGATGGCCTCTGCTGCGTGTTCGGTGAATTCGATCGTGATGTGGGTGGTCATGCGGGCCCCGTCGTGGATGGCGTGAAGCGGTTGGAGGTTCCGATTCTCGCATAATGGCGGGTCGCGTCCGGGGCGATTGTCGTGCGCCGGCGGTTGCGGATCGTGCTGACCCGCCGGGCAACGGCTCACCGGAATGCGCACTCGTCGAGGATTTCTCACGAGCGCTGCAGTGAACCTCCCGTTGGAGATGCGTGGCAGTGCGATGGCAGCGGCCCGGCCGAAGCCGGGCGCGGAACGAAGCGAGGCGGCGGTTATTTCTCTGCAATCGTGCCTGCTTCCACCAACGTCATCTTGTCGGGGTCCAGGTATGTGCGGATGGCGGTGTTGACCTGCTCGACGGTCAAGGCGCGGATGCGCTCGGGATAGGTGTCCAGGTCGCTCAGCGGGCGGTCCTGGAGCACCGTCTGGGTAATCATGGCGGCCATCTGCCCGGTGGTTTCCATGGAGACTTGATGGCGGCCGATCATGCCGTCCTTGCGTGCATTCAGTTCCGCCTGGGTAACACCCTGTTTCCACCAGGCATCCAGAATGCGGCGCGTGCTGGTGACGCCCTTGTCCAGCAGGGGCGGGGCGAAGCTGCTGGTGATGACGAATCCGCCGTCCATCAGGGAGAGTCCGGACAGGCCGGCACGGATGCCATAGGTGAGGCCCTCCTTGTCTCGGACCCCTGCCATCAACCGGCCGGTGAAGCCGTTGCCCAGGATGTTGACGGCCGCGCTGAGGGGCAGGTAGTCGGCATCGTTCGCGCGCAGGTCGATGGCCTGACCCAGCATCACGCTGATGGATGCCTTGTCCTTCATCGCGATTCGCTGCGTGTCGGCCTGGCTCGCCTTGGGGGGCGGACCGTGTCGCACGAGGGCCTTGCCACCGCTCCAGCCCGCGAAGGCCTCGGTCACCATGGATTGCAGGCGACCCGGGTCCGCTCCGCCCACTGTCACCAGCGTCATATGTGCCGGTCCGTAATAGGTTCGATGAAACGTCTTGATATCGTCCAGCGTGGCAGCGGCAATGGCCTCGAGCATTCGCTCGCGCGGCACCGGGGCATTGAGGTGCGCATCGGGGTAAATGGACCGATGCAGCGCCTCCGTGGCCCGGACCGACGGGTTTTCTCCGGCGTTATGGACCGCGGCCTCCAGCCGGGTCTTGGCCTTGGCCAGTTCCTCCGGCTTGAAGGCCGGCAGGCGCAACTGCTCGGCGATCAGGTCGATCAGCGTCGGCAAATCCTTGGTCAGGCATTGGCCGTGTATGCCGACGTAGCCTCCGTCGGACTGGATCGACAACTGCGCGCCCAGGCTGTCCAGCAGCGCGGAGATCGCCACCTTGTCGCGACGGGCGCTGCCTTCCTGCAGCAACATGCCGGTCAGCAGGGGCACGGCCGGATTGGCTGTCTTGCTGGCCGCGTCGGCGTCGCCCAGCGGCATTACGCCGGCTAGGGACACCATTTCATGCGGCGACATCGGATAGGTCAGCAGCGTGATGCTACCGGCCTGCGCGCGCACGATGCGGTCGGCGATGCCTGCCTGAGCCGCAACAGGCAGCCACATCACGGCAAGCCACACGAACCACGTCCGCAGATGGTTGAATCGAACCTGCTTCATGAAGATTGCTCCGGGACGAACCAGCCGGTAGTGCTCTGGTTTTCAATGAGGTACTTGCGGGCAACGCGCTGCACGTCGACGGGCGTCACCTTCTCCAGTTCTTCAAGCTCGGTGACGAACCGTGTCCAGTCGCCCAGCGAGACCGCTTTGCCCAATCGGGCGGACGTCAAGCTGACGCCGTCACGCTGGTAGATCTGATCGGCTCGGTAAGGCCCCAGCACCCGCTGGATATCCTCGCGAGTGACGCCCTCGGTCTTGATGCGCTCCAGTTCGGTCCAGGCGATTTTCTCGGCCTGCTCGTATTTCGCGTCGGGCGGCAGGCTGACCGTCACCACGAACGGACCGGGATCGCGCAGCGCATGGAAGCTGGCGCCGGCATGCGTGGCAACCTCGGTGTCAACCAGCGCGCGATACAGCGGGCTGCTCTTGCCCTGGCTCAATACCAGGCCCAGTACGGTCAGGGCCGCCGCATCGGGGTCAAGCGCGCGCGGCGCCTTGAAGGTGATGATCAGATTGCCTGTTGCGCCTGCGCGTTTGAGCACCAGCCTTCGCGGCCCCTGCTGCGGTGGTTCTTCGGTCGTGACAGCGGGGATGGCCTTGGGGGCGCGCGGGATGCCGCTGTAGTACTGCCTGACCCAGCCCAACGCCTGGTCCGGCCGAAAATCGCCGACCAGGATGACGACTGCGTTGTCCGGCCAGTAGTAGGTGTCGTAGAAACGGCGCAGCTTGTCCACGCTCACATGCTCGATGTCGCTACGCCAGCCAATGGTGGGATGGTGATAGGGGTGCGCCTGGTAAGCAGTGGCCATGACCTGCTGGAACAATGCGATGAAAGGGCGGTTCTCGCCCCGCTCGTACTCGTTGCGTACCACCGTCATCTCGCTGGCCAGATCTTCCGGGCGCAGCAGGAGGTTGCGCATGCGGTCGGCCTCGATGGCGATGTAGCGCTTCCAGCGCATTGCGCCCGAGCGTGCCGAAGTAGTTGGTGCGGTCCATCGAGGTGGTTGCGTTGAAGGTCGCGCCCACTCGCTCCATGTAGCTGTTCAGTGAATTGCCGAGCGCCTTGTTGTAGTGACGGCTGCCCTTGAACATCAGGTGCTCGAGCAGGTGGGTGTCGCCGGTCGTGCCGGCGGCTTCGTTGCGTGAACCCACTTGGTACAACACCTGGAAACTGACCACCGTCGCAGCGGGATCGGGCAGGGCAAGCACGGTGAGACCGTTGGCATCCAGACGGTATTCGTCGATACCGTCCAGCGAGCGGACGTGGGTAAAGCCCGCTACCTCGACGGGTTGGGCCATCGCCGTGCCTGCAATCAACAGGTACAGCGAGAGCCCGGTGCATATCAAACGTCGTACTGACATGGAACGTCCTTTCGTGTAGGCAGGATGAACGCGGAAGATCGGGCGCTGGCTCGGCGGTCAGTTGACCTGCCTGACCTGCCATGTGTCGAGCGCGGCGAACGTGAAGTTCTTCATATTTTCCGATGCACGTTGACCGATGGCGCGTTGCGGGGACATCGCTGCCGTGATGCGCCCGTTGACGGCCATACGCTGTTTGACCGTCGATGCGTCGCGACAGACGGCACGATCTCCGTTGAATGTGCAGATCACCTGAAAGCGATTGTCGGGCTTGGACTTCCTCGATGGCGCATCGCCCTGGGGCTTGCCGGCGATCAACGTAGGCAGGAGACCGTTGGACGCTGAAGCACCGGAGGAAAACCGGGGCTTGTCGCCGGTGCCCCGGTCGAGCGAGATGGCAATGGAGGCGCGATTGGGCAGCCTGTCGCACGCAAAGAGATTCGGGGGCCAACGGCCCGCGTTGACTCGGGCGGCATGCTGCCGTGCCGGTTCCGCGGTCGTGGGCGTGGCGGCCTCGGCGTTCATCGAGGCCGGTACGGCGACCAACAGCGCAAGTCGGCGCGCGAGCGCGCGCAAGGTGGTGACCTTCATTCGGCATCCCGTTCCAGGGTAAAGGGGATCGACGCGCGACCGCAATCGATATGCTCGTGCGGCCCGACGTCGTGACATCGACGGTAGCGCGGCCTTGTGGCGAGCTGGTGAGCCAAATTCGACCCCATGTGGCAATGCAGTCGGGGCAGGGCGACTCATGTGCGATGCTACTTCGCGCCCCATCATCGTGAAATGAGACGAGTTCGAATTTTTGGGGCAGAGCCGGCGTATTTCAGGGCAATCGCATGAAACGTTACAAACGGAGAACAGCAGCGCGGTAACCGTCGCTGGCGCCCGCTTTGAGCCGTCGGTTCTTGATGCCGGCCTTCGTCGTCGTATCCGCTTTGAGCAGGTTCAGGCAGATGCGACGCAGGATCGCAAAGTTCTGGGCGGCGTTGTTGACGCGAACCCTGCACTGGTCTTCGCCGAAGGCCATGTCCAGCACCCAGTGCATGCTGTTCTCGATACGCCAGTGCGCCCGCACGGCCTGCGCGATACGCGCTGCGTTGGGAGGCAGGCTCGACACGTAGTATCGCCGCTCGGTCGTCTTGGTATCGCCGCTTTCGCGAGTGGCCTCGATCATCACGATCGAACTCTTCCCGATCAAACCGCTACGACTTGACTGAAGTTTGGCTGAGAAACGCAGCTTGACCTCGCTTTCAAGCGCCCCGACGGTGTTCCATTGAGAAATGAGCGCCGGGATTTTTGCGTGAGCATCATGAGTTGCATCCACAAAGAGGAAGTCCATGCCCCTCGGGATTTTCACACCGTTTGCTTGAGCACGAACGCCGTACAGGCGTATGAACTCATCCAGATCGATGTCGGCGCGCAGGCTCGATAGCTGGCTACGAGCCGAACGGAATAGCACATCAGCATCTGGCACTGTTATGCCAATCGACGCTGAAAACAATATGCCATCCTTAACAACCTGCTGTTTTCAGGACGTATTTGATTGAGTTGCCCTCATCTGCCGGCCTCGCTCACGCCAACTGCATCGGCACCGGCCAGTCGTCCGGCCGGAGCAGGGCGTCCGTACCGCCGTCGAGCCAGATCACCGAGCCGCACATGAATCGGGACTCCGTTCCGAGCAAGAACGCGATGAGCGAGGCGACTTCTTCAGGTGTTCCCGGGCGGCCAACGGGAATCGGAAAGGCGTCAAGCTGACGTGCGATGTCGGGATCGGTACGACCTTCAGCCGCGAGTGCCGTCTCGATCAATCCCGGTGCAATCGCGTTTAATCGTATTCCGCTTCCGATCCAGTCCTTCCCTGGCGCCAAACGCCTGACAAGTCGGGCAATCGCGGCCTTTGTCGCGGGATAGGTCAATACTGGTCCGAACGTGTCGGCCAACGTGCAGGCGAGCGTTTCGTCCCCGGAGAGACACGCGGCGGCCAGGCTTTCGGGCCACCCGGGTTGGGCCGTAGACGAGTTGGAACTGATGACGACGACCGATGCATTTCCCGACGCCGCGAGAGCCGGCCTCAGTCCGGACAGCAGAACGGCCGTGCCGAAGTAATTGATCGCGGCGACTTCCGCGCCACGACGATGCGGGAAGCCGCCGACCCCGGCACAGGTCACCAGGCCATCCAGGCGACCGTCCGAAAGCGCGTTGATGCGTTCGATGGCGAACTGTCGACCCGGCTCGGAACCCAGGTCGCAGACAACATCGGCCTGATGACGGTCGACGGTGATGACTCGATGCCCTTCACCGGCCAGGCGCGCCTGCGTAGCCGCTCCGATGCCGGAAGCGGTTCCCGTCACTGCAATCGTACCCATCTGCTTACCCTCCGATGTGTGTCCATCTTTACTCAGGAACGTGCGGTGGAGGTCTGCAACTCCAGCGAACATGACTGGCCGACATCCAGCACGCGCATGGCTCTGCCAGCACCAACCCACAGCGCACAGCAAATGCCGAGATCGACGATCTCGGCATCTTCGAATGCCATGCGCAGACGCATCCAAAAATCATCATCCGCGCTCAGTGCAAGGTGATCGAGCGCAAAGCGCTCGGCAAACTCGATGGCCAATCGCTCGCGCTCGCTATAGCCAGACCAGCTCCGCCAGTCGACAACATGCGCGTACAGCGCCTCGTCCACGCCATTGGCTTGGCCTTGCGCGTCGCGCGCGTTACGGCACAACTGACACTGGTTGGCCTCCGCGATCCTCATACGTGCCGCTTCGCGCACCCGCATCGGTAGTCGGCTGCTGCCATACACCGCCTGGCTCAGGGCATTGAGTCCGCCGGCGAGCGCAGGTTGCAGTTCCATCCAGCTTTGGGGATCGTCAGCGACATCAAGTCGTGGCATATCAGCGTCCTCTCAGGTGAGATCAAGGCAGTGTTGTCATCTCGCAGACTGCCTGATTCGATCTCCCCGAACCTCACTCAAACGGACTGCTTCGGCGCTCCGTCGGTGTTTCCGTCGACACTGGCCACTCGCGTTCCGGGTTTCAACGAAAGCCCCGGGGCGCCGGACGGACTCCAGTGGGAATAAGAAGGCCACCTTCAGACCGATCTGCTATTGAAGCGGGTGAAGCCTGAGTCGTCGATACTCAGCTCCACAACGATGCGAGCGTTGACCGTGACGTTCTTGCGCACAGCTCAGCCGCTATGGCGATCCAGCCAGGCGCAGTCGAGCCCGATACTGCAGCCGGCGAAGTCATTGTCACCGGGCCGCGAACGTGGCTAATTTGCACGCTCTGTAGTCCTGCGCAATATCGTGCATGTCGTAACCCTTATCGGCACCGAGCGTCTTGGCATGACGACTCGGCACGCAGTCGTGCGGCGCAACCGATTTTCGCGTTCGGCGAAACCGTCGGCGCGGCTGACCACGGCGCTGATCATCAAGTCCGAGGGGGCGCCATCTAGATGTGCTCTCGAAAAAAAGATGGCTCCGCTTTGCCTCCGCTTGCGGAAAAGGCGTGCATCCGAATCGGTACGCGATTCGTGCGTGTCGTTGCTGTGCCACTTGCCTTTCCCGTCGGGGCCGACATGGGGGCGTCGACAGTCCCACGGTGGAACCCAGGCCCGGCAGCAAGGACGTTGAAATCGAGTATGGGTACGTGTAGTATCGTAATTGGAAATTCAGCGTGGCGTATCGCCATTGATCATATAAATCAAAGAACGGAGACTTTAATGAATCCACGGACGAGAAGTCTGGTGCAAACTGGGCTGATTGCATCCGGTGCTCTGCTGGCTATGGCGGTGTGGGCCGGAACTCCCCCTGAGGCGCTGAAGGCACTCGACTCGACGCTTACGCCGATCGGCGCGCAGAGGGCGGGGACGAGCGATGGCAGTATTCCGGCCTGGTCGGGAAAATGGCTGGGAGCGCCGCCGACGGTCAAATATCAGCCGGGCGACCGGTATCCAGACCCTTATGCCGACGAGAAACCTCTGTTCGTCATCACAGCGCAAAACGTGGCACAGCATGCGGCCAGGCTGTCCGATGGCCAGCAGGCGATGTTCGAGAAGTATCCGGACTCGTTCAAGATCCCGGTTTATTCGAGTCACCGTGATTTCCGTCGTTCCGACGCGGTCTATAAAGACATCAGGACGTATGCGCCTAATGTGGAGATGATCGGCGCGGGCAACGGCCTTAAGGGCGCCGGCCCGACAGTCCCGTTCCCGATGCCGAAATCCGGGCTCGAATTGTTGTGGAACCTCAAATACGCAGAGACGATTCAGTCGGAGAAGTCGATCTTCGATCAGGCGGTCGTCTACCCGGACGGCAACATTGCGCGCGGCAAGGTCAAGTACGATATCTGGTCGCCGAGGTCTGCGATCCCGTTTGACCCGAAATCCGAGCTCGTCACTCGAACCTATTACCGGTTGGCAACGGAACTGCCTTTGAATGAGCGCGGCACGATCATGGTCGGCTACGCGGTTTACAACAGCCCGGAAGCAATCACCACCCGGGCCTGGATGTACAGTCCCGGCACGCGACGCGTTCGCCAGGCGCCGGAATACGGCTATGACCAGCCGCAAGGTCCAGGCGGATTTCGTACCGTCGACGACGACCATTTGTTCAACGGCTCTCCGGAACGCTACCAGTGGCGTATCGTCGGCAAGCGCGAGATCTACGTCCCGTACCACAACTACCGGATGCTGGCGTCCTCGCTCAAGTATGGCGACTTTCTGACCAAGAATCATGCCGATCCGACCAACATGCGCTACGAGTTGCATCGTGTATGGGTGCTCGAAGCGACACTGAAGCCCGGATTCCGTCACCTTTACGCGAAGCGGTTGATTTATCTCGACGAGGACTCCTGGGTTGGACTGCTCTCCGATAACTATGACAGTCGCGGCGAGCTGTGGCGCACGAATATCCAGACGAACGTCTACGCCTATGACGCGCAGACCTTCTATCCGACAGCGGTTTTCTATCACGACCTGATTTCCGGCGCTTATCTGGGGGACCGTCTGACGAACGCTGGACCCATGGTGGTGCTCAACCGCAATCCGGACTTCAATGAAGCGTACTTCGCGCCGGATGCGGCCAGAGGATCCGGCCTCTGATGCGTACTGTGCGGTTGCGCTTTGTCGAAGCGAGTCGGAGCGCAGTACCGGCCGGCGTATTCCGCTGCAGGGCAACGAGACAACCCCATGAATCGTGACGACGTAACCGCTGCCTATGAAATCTGGCAGGCGCATGGCCGATATGCCCGCGCGCTCGACAAGCGTAACTGGTCCGCGCTGGATACCGTGTTCGACCGCGACGTACGCGCCGACTACAACGAAGGCGAGTTCGAGATCCACGGACGTTCCGCACTGGTTGGCATGATCCGCTCCCACCTTGATGGCTGCGGCCCAACCCGGCACCTGCTCGGCGCGCTGAATGTCGATGTCGACGACGACGTCGCGCAAAGCCGGATCCATGTGCATGCGGCTCATCGCGGTCTCGGTGACAACGCGCATCTCGTCTACGAAGTATTCGGCGAGTATGTGGCGCAATGGAAACGTACGTCCGATGGCTGGCGGGCAATTCATTGGGCACTGCACGTCAGCCTGGAAACCGCTACTCGCGAGGTGCTCGGGGCACGCTAAGGAGACCTTGTTCCAAGGACACCAGGACCACTCGAATGAATCCAGCCGACGTACGCCTGACGCAAAGGGTAGGCGTTGCCGACCGAGTTGAAATCTCTTTAGGTGCCGATAGTTTCGAAAAAGCGATGGATACATCGCCATTGAAGTATTTTCCTTCAGGGGAGCGGTATGGACTTCCGATACAGCGACGCAGAGCAGGCTTTCATCCGGGACGTACGGGTATTTCTTTCCACAGAGGCGCAGCGTGCAGACGCCGACGAAATCATGGCGCCGGATCGCGAAGCAGATTCGATGCTGGCCGACAGTGCCGAGCGGCGTGCGTTCAATAAACGCCTGTCCGAGCGCGGATTTCTCGGCATTGCTTGGCCGCACGCGTATGGGGGGCAGGCAAAACCGGGGATTTATGACTATCTGGTCAATGAAGAGCTGGCGGCGCGCGGTGCGCCGCTGATCGGCAAGGGCGTAGGCTGTATCGGCAAGACGCTGATTCGTCACGGCTCGGAAAAACTCCAGCAAGAGTTTCTGCCGCAGATTCTCCGTGCCGATATCGAATTTGCACTCGGGTACTCGGAACCGGGAGCGGGTTCCGATCTCGCGTCGCTCACACTGAAGGCCGAGCAGGACGGCGACTACTGGATCCTGAACGGGCAAAAAACCTGGACGACATCCGCGCATTTCGCCGACTGGTACTGGGTGGCGGCGCGCAGCGACCCCAGCCTGCCCAAGCACAAAGGCATCAGCGTGTTTTTGGTGCCGATGAATCATCCGGGACTCACCATCCACCCGATCGAAACGATGGGTGACCACCGCACCAACCAGGTATTCTTCGACGATGTGCGGGTGCACAAGGATTACCTGGTGGGGGAGGTCAACGGCGGCTGGATATACATCTGCGAAGCGCTGGATTTCGAGCGATTCACGTTGTTCACCGTCAGCCCGCTACTGAAGAAATTCGAAGCACTGCTGAGCACGATTAAAACCACGCAGCGCGACGGACGGCCGCTCAGCGACGATCCGGTCGTGCGCCGCGAGATCGCGCGCTTGGCCACCGATGTCGAGACCGCGAAAATGTTGCAACGGCGCGTGCTCGCTGCTGCCTGCAAAGGTGGCGTGCCGGCTGTCGAAGCCGCCATGTGCAAACTGTACAGCACCGAGTTGGGGCAACGCCTGGCAGATTTCGCGCTCGATACGCTGGGGGCGGAAGCGCTCTTGCGAAACGGTGCGGACGGGGCCATCGCGGAAGGCAAATGGGAGCATTCTTATCGCGCCACGGTGGTCGATACGATAGGCGGCGGTTCGTCCGAGGTGCAGAAGAACATCATTGCACGGCGCGGTCTCGAACTACCTTTGGTCAATTAGGATAACCAATGGACTCTGATCTTCCTGGAGAAATCTTGGCATGGATCGGCCAAGTGGTTGTGGTTGAGGACGCCGACATCGCAGTAGAACGGGTGCTCATTGAGAATTTTTGCACTGCGGTGGAGGACGGCAATCCGTTGTACTGGGATGCGGATTGTGCCGCGGCCGCGGTCGGAACCATTATTGCGCCGCCGGCGATGTTGTCGGCATGGACTCGGCCACACGAATGGTCACCCACCGGCGGGACCATGGCTCGTCGCCCCCTTGAATTGCATTTCCGATTAAAGGACACGCTGGGCCTGCCCAAAGCCGTGGTCGTCGACAGCGAAGTTTGCTACTACGAGCCGGTGCGTCCCGGGGATCGGGTTCGTGCCGAACAGGTGCTCGACGAGGTGGGGCCACTGCAGGAAAACCGTCTGGGACACGGCCGCAAATGGACGATCAGTATTTTTTATTATCGTGCTGAGCGCGTCATGCTCGGACATGAGCGGTTGTGCTTTTTTGCTTATGGAGCCGTTCCATGAGGCAGCGTTTCGGAGATTGCGTGTCGGTGGGTGAAGCGGTTGCGCCATTGTTGATCACCATCACCGCCAAGCGCATCATCATGGGCGCTGCGGCGAGTCGCGACTGGCAACCGCAGCACCATGATGATGTGGCTGCGACCACGCAGATGAATTTGCCCGGAATTATCCTGAACACGCCGACACAGGCAGGCTGGTTGAGCAAATACGTCACGAATTGGAGCGGGCCGAACGGGCGCATCGGCCGCATGCGTTTTCGTATGGCGCGGCCGATTTGTCCAGGCGATGAGGTCGCTTTGCGCGGACGCGTGTCCGGTGCGCGCAGGGCGGCAGAAGGCTGGTGGTGGCTGCAGCTTGATTTGGCGATGGAGTGTCGCCAGGTGATTGTCACTGAGGCGGCAGCATTGCTGGCCTTACCGGACGCCAATGGAGAGTCGCCGTGGCGTGCGACTGGCCCGCTCTGGCAGCCGCCGGCGTGGCTTACCTGATTCTTCGTCGCGACTGCGTTCCGCGGGGCAACTATAATGAAGCTTCCTGGAACACCAATGAGCGATGTTGCCGCCGTGAGCCCTATACCAAAACGTGCCAGCCCTGGCCGCCCGCGCAGCATGGAGGCTGAGCGCGCCATTCTTGATGTGACCATGGAATTGCTGGCAACTGAGGGCTACCGCTTGTTGACGCTAGACAAGGTTGCCTCGCTGGCACGCGTGAGCAAGTCGACGATGTACCGGCGCTGGCCTTCGAAGGAACACCTGGTGATTGCCGCGTTCGACCAGTCGCCGCCCTTGGTGCCAAAAGGCAAGGGCAAGGTGTTGGACGAAGTGTTGGATATCCTCTCGCAATTTGTCGACATCATGCACAGTACGCCGCTGGCCGGCGTGTTGCCGACGCTGGTGGGCGAGCGCGCGCACAATCACGCGCTGGCGCAGGCGCTTGATCCCGTGATCGAACGCCGACGGGCACCGATCAAGGAGATTCTGAAGCGCGCGATCGACAAGGGCGAGTTGCCCAAAAGCATCGATATGGAACTGGCGGTCGATGCGATCATGGGGCCGATTCTGCTGCGCTTGTTTTTTCTGCAGGGTGATCTGAGCAAGAAGACCATGCGCGATTTGCTGAAAGTCGTGCTGCGTGGCTTGGGTGCCGCAGTCTGATTGCACTCCACCGGGCCATGCCTGCCGGCTTCTTCCAGTAAAGCCACTGTCTCGACGTCCCCCCTCATCGGCCAAGTGAGGGATTCTCTACGACGCATCCCTCGATGCATGGCACGCAATTCACGCCTGCATACCTCGTAACGCCCGCCTGATTGATTCAGGCCCAGTGTTGCACGTCTGCTCAATTCCCCCAAACACACGACATGACGCTTGCTGCGGAACATGCGTTTGCTCGCCTTTTCGCGCTCGAAGACCAAGCGTAAACCCGACCGCCTTGACGCATGACACGCCGCAGAGCCTTTGCTGGCGTCGTTTCCTCGGACGGCCATGGTTCGTCCGTCGCAATTATGGGTTGACGTCTATTTAAGGTACTCATAGTATCGTTATTAACGAGCCAGGAGCTACCCATGACGGTTGACTACGATCCATTCTCCGACGAAGCGATGCGCGATCCCACCGATTTGTATCGACGCATGCGAGCCGAAGGCGGGCCGCACTACATCGAGAAATACAACGCGTGGGCGCTGACCCGCTTTGACGATGTATGGAAGGCGAGCATCACTTACGAGAAGGCGTTGGACTATTCTCACGGCCAAACACCGGGACAGTTGCTTCTGGGAGAGCCCGCTCCGCCCACGTTCATGACGATGAACGTGCCCGTGCACCGAAAGTGGCGGGAACTGTTGCGCAACGACTATTCGATCGAAGGCGTCGAAGCACAACTCAACCGGCTCCGCGCTTTGGTTCGGGAAACGCTCGAACCGTTGCTCGAACGCGGCGAGATGGATGTCTACACGGATTTCGCCAAACGCGTGCTTTGCATCAATGCCGGCTATAACCTTGGGTTGCCGCGTGACGATGCCGAGAAATTTCGCGCGCTGATCGACGATATGCTGCACCGAGAACGCGGCCAGGTTGGCATGGTTTCGGCGCTCAACCAGGCGGCGGCGGGACAACTGTTCGGTTACCTGACCGAATATGTGGCGATGGCACGCTCCAACCCCGCCATCGCCGAGCGTCATCTGCGCCTCTTCCTGGAGGCGGAAGTCGAGGGACGCAAACTCGGTGACGATGAGGTGGCGGCCTATTTGTTCTCGCTGTTGGTGACGGGTTCCGAAACCACGCCGATGACCTTGGCCGGCACGGTGTATTACCTGGCGAAGCATCCCGAGCAAATGCGCGCGGTGCTGTCGGATCGTTCGCTGATCAAACAGGCTTTCCTGGAAACCGCGCGATTCGACCAGCCCACCAACATGCTGGCGCGACGCGCCCGCCAGGATTTCGAATTGAGTGGCCGCAAGATCATGGCTGGCCAGAATCTGCTGTTCATCTACGCGTCGGCCAATCGCGACGGCGAAGTGTTCGAGCGGCCGGACGAATTCGACATTTTTCGCAAGGCGCAGCGCAATCTCGTCTTCGGTGCCGGTGGACATTACTGCCTGGGCGCGAATCTGGCGGTGCTGATCGGCATGATGATGCTGCAGGAACTGTTCGACGCGATCGAGGATTCTGAACTCATCGACGAGGGCTGCGTGCGCGCCTATGGCGAGCACTTGTCCGGCTTCCTGCACGTGCCGATACGCTTTCAACGCCGGGCATCGCGAATTTCCGAACCGGGAGAGAGGCCATGAATATTCGCGGTCTGGGTTATGTGGGATTCGGTGCGCCCGATCCTCGGATTTGGCTGCAATTTACCACGGGTGTGCTCGGCTTGATGCCGGCACGCGCAGTCGCCGGCGAAGCGTGGGGGACACCCGCATCGCCCGGCTCGGGACCGGTGTCAGCGGGCACCGGCATAGCGCCCGACGGCTCGGTTTATCTCAAGGTGGACGACTGGCAATGGCGCATCGCGGCGCATCCGGCCGCCAAGCAGGGGCTGCTGTATTTCGGACTCGAACTCGATAGCCAGTCCGCGCTGGAGCGCGCGGTTGCCGAACTGCAAGCGGCGGGCATGAGTGCTGAGCTGGGTCACGCGGAACAGGCACGTGCACGCTCCGTTACCGGCATAGCCTACACCAGGGACCCCGCCGGTAACGCCATCGAGTTGTTTTATGGGCCGACCATTGATCGCAAATTCGAGTCACTGATGAAGGCGCGCTTTGTCTGCGGGCCCATGGGCCTGGGACATCTCAATCTGTTTGTCGATGAACTGGCCGCATGCCAGGAGTTTTATACGCGTGTACTGGGTTTCAAGCTGACCGACTACATGCGTTTCGGCCCGCGGATGTCGGCGAACTTCTATCACTGCAATGCGCGACATCACACCGTGGGACTGACGCGCGTCGGCGAGGTCAACGACCTGCACCATTTGATGCTGGAGATGGTCGATATCGACGATGTGGGCAAATGCCTTGAGCGCGCCCAGGCGATGGGTGTGCCAATCACCAGTACGCTCGGGCGGCATGTCAATGACGGCGTGTTGTCGTTCTATATGCGCAGCCCGCTGGGATTCGACGTCGAAATCGGTTGCGGCGGCGTGCGCATTGGCGCTGACTGGACCCCTTCTGAGTTCGTCGAGGGCGACGTGTGGGGCCACAAGGGTCTCGACCCGGAATCTATTCAGCAAGCCGCGAGCGGTCACTAGCGCGAGGAGCCACGCATGCCAGTCAAACTGAGAAAACCTGTTATCGAGGTCGGTATCGTAACCGACGACGGCGCCAGGACGCTGCGCTTCTACCGAGATTTGCTCGGCTTTCCGGTAGAGCGCGAAATCCCGTTTCCTGGCCTCGGCGTCATCACGCGGCTGCAAGTGGGCGACACGGCGCTGCGCGTGCTCACGCTGGAAAACCCTGCATCGGAGCATGCAAGCTCGCGCGGTTTCGCGAGCCAGACCGGCTTTCGCTACATCAATCTGACCGTGACCAACTTGCGCGAAATCGTCGATGAGGTGAGCGCTGCCGGATTTCCGGTTCCGACGCAACCGCGCGAAGTGCGTTCCGGCACGCTGGTGGCCCAGATCGAGGACGGTCAGGGCAACACCGTGGAATTGACGCAACATGGAGAGTCGTCGTGAATGCTGTGACGCTGGACGACAAATACTCGAAGACGGAAGGACGCGTATACCTGACCGGATCGCAGGCGCTGGTACGCCTGCCCTTGATGCAGCGTGCTCGTGATGTGGCCGCCGGACTCAACACTGCAGGGTTCATTTCCGGTTATCGCGGCTCGCCGTTGGGCATTTACGATCTGGCGTTATGGCAGGCCGAAAAATTCCTCAAAGCCAGCCATATCCGTTTCCAACCCGGCGTCAACGAGGATCTGGCGGCAACCGCCGTGTGGGGTTCGCAGCAGGCCAATCTGATCGGCAAGGCACGCTACGACGGTGTGTTCGCCCTGTGGTACGGCAAGGGGCCGGGCGTGGATCGGTCGGGGGATGCGATCAAGCACGGCAACTATGCGGGTTCGGCGCAGAACGGCGGTGTGCTGGTGCTGTGCGGCGACGACCACGGCGCCCGCTCGTCAACGGTCGCGCATCAAAGCGACCACGCGATGATTCATGCCGGGATTCCCGTACTGCATCCGAGCACCGTGCAGGAGTACCTGGACTACGGCCTGTACGGCATTGCGCTGTCACGTTACAGCGGCTGCTGGATCGGCTTCAAGTGCGTGACCGATACCGTCGAAGGTTCGGCGTCGGTTGTCGTGGACCCGATGCGGCTCGAGATCCGCCTGCCCGACGACTTCGATATGCCGCCAGGTGGCTTGAACATACGCCTGGGCACGTTGCCGTTGCAGAACGAAAAAATGTTGTTCGAGCAGCGCCATCTCGCCGCACAGGCGTTCGTGCGTGCCAACCATCTGGATGGCGTACGGCTCGGCAAGCGCGCGGGCAACCGTCTCGGCATCGTCACGACGGGAAAGTCCTACCTGGACGTTCTCGAAGCACTGCGCTGCCTTGACATCGATGACGAACGCGCAGAGGCACTCGGCATCGCAATCTACAAGGTGGCCATGGTGTGGCCGCTGGAGCCTATTCGGCTTGGCGAATTTGCGCAGGAATGTGAAGAGATTTTTGTCGTGGAGGAAAAGCGTCCGGTCATCGAAGATCAGATTGCACGCATCCTCTTCAATCTGCGGCAGCGGCCGCTGTTGGTGGGCAAGTCCGACGAAGCCGGCGCGCCGTTGCTGAGTGCGGTGGGCGAGCTCGATCCGGATCGTGTCATGCACGCAATTGCCGCCCGTTATCTGCGCCGGCACGACGAGCCGCGCTTGCGCGAACGGATGCAGGCGCTCGGCGCGGTGCGCCAATGGGCGGCCGGTTACGGTAGTGGCCAGGGACAGCTGATGCGCATGCCGAGTTTTTGCGCCGGCTGCCCGCACAATACGTCGACGCGCGTGCCGGATGGCTCCACGGCAATGGGCGGCATCGGGTGCCACGGCATGGCGGTGTGGCTGCCGCAGCGCAACACGATGACGCTCTACCAAATGGGCGGCGAGGGCGCAGCGTGGATCGGCCAGGCGCCGTTCGTCGACATGCCGCATATTTTCCAGAATCTGGGCGACGGCACCTATTTTCATTCAGGCCTGTTGGCGATTCGCGCCTGTGTGACGGCAAACGTCGACATCACCTACAAGATCCTGCTGAACGGCGCCATCGCGATGACGGGCGGCCAACCCATCGAGGGCGAGGTGTTCGACGGCGGAATGACCGCGCCCCGCGTGGCGGCGCAGTTGCATGCCGAGGGGGTGCGACGCATCGCGCTGGTCAGCGACGACCCGGACAAACATCAACGCGGCGAATTTCCCGCGCTTGTCAGCTTTCATCACCGCGATGAACTCGACGCCGTGCAGAAGGAACTGCGCACGTGGCCGGGCGTGTCCGCGCTTATCTACGATCAGGCGTGCGCAACTGAGCGTCGACGCCTGCGCAAACGCGGCAAGCTGGCCGAGGCCGCCGAACGCGTGTTCATCCATCCCGAGGTATGCGAGGGATGCGGCGATTGCGGTGTGCAATCTAACTGCATTGCGCTGGAACCGGAAGAGACCCCATTGGGGCGCAAGCGTCGCATCAACCATTCCGTATGCAACAAGGATTACTCGTGCGTCAAAGGGCTGTGCCCGAGTTTCGTGTCGGTCAGCGGCGGCCGCTTGCGCGCCCGGGCCGATACCCCGGACGAGCGCGAGGCGGCGATCGCCGCTGCTCTCCCGGAGCCGGCCATTTCCATCCTCGCTCGGACATTCAGCATTCTGATCGCAGGCATTGGCGGCAACGGCGTGGTGACCGTCGGGGCCTTGCTGGGAATGGCAGCGCATATCGAGGGCCGCTCCTGCACGGTGCTGGATATTTCCGGTTTGGCGCAGCGCAATGGCGCCGTCACCAGCCATGTGCGTTTTGCAGCGGACGGCTCATCGCAGGCGCAGAGCGATCACGCGGCGCGCATTCCCCAAGGGGCAGCCGACCTGGTGCTCGGGTGCGATCCGGTGGTGGCGAGCGGCGCGGAGAACTTGTCGAAGATGGCGGCCGATCGGACCGCCGTGGTGTTCAACCGCTTCGTCGCACCCACCAGCACGTTTGCATCCAATCCGGATCTCGATTTCAGCGATGCGCGCTTGGAACAAGTCGTGCGGAACGCTGCCGATGCCGAACGGGTGTTCGGCATCGACGCCACGACGGCTGCGATAAAGCTGCTGGGCAACGCAATTGGCGCGAATTTGTTTCTGGTTGGGTATGCGTGGCAGAAGGGCCTGATTCCGCTGCGACGCGAGAGCATTGACACCGCCATCGATCTGAACGGTGCCAGCATCGAGCTCAACCGCCGCGCCTTTGCGTTGGGCAGAATCGCGGCAGCAGATTCCGAGCGCATGCTGGCGTGGACAGCGCCGACGAATGCGCCACCGGCCGGCGCAATCGATGACCTGGATTCCGTGATCGCTGATCGCGTCGCGCGACTGCGCGGGTATCAGAACGTGGCGTACGCTGAGCGGTATCGCGCACTCGTGCAGAAAGTAGCGGAAGTGGAAAACCGGATTGTGAACGCCGAGCAGAGCCTGAGCAGGGCAGTCGCCAGCGCGTACGCCAAGCTGCTGAGTTACAAGGATGAATACGAAGTCGCACGCTTGTTCGCCAGCCAGGATTTCAGGAAATACCTGCACGACAATTTCGAAGGAGATTACAGCTTGCGTTTCAATCTCGCGCCGCCATTGCTGTCAACGCGCGATCGGAGCAGCGGACGCTTGCGCAAGAAAAAATTCGGACCCTGGATGCTGCCCGCAATGGGCGTGCTGAGCCGCTTCAAATTCCTGCGCGGCACACTCTTCGATATTTTCGGCTATTCCGGGCATCGCAGGCTGGAGCGCCAATTGATCGCCGATTATGAAACGCTGGTCGCGGTGCTGTTGCAGGAATTGACGCCGGCCAATCACGCGATCGCGGTGGCACTGGCGGCGTTGCCGGAAAAAATCCGCGGCTACGACGTGGTGAAAGAACGCAACGTCGAACTGGTTCGCGCGCAACAGCACGATTTGCTCGAACAATTTCGTCACGCCGGCAGAGCAGCAGCGCGCGCTGTCGAGCCGGCACTCCGTCAAATCTAAATCGGGAATGGATATGCGTTACAAATTATTCGGTCGTTCAGGGTTGCGCGTTTCGGAACTGTGCCTCGGTACGATGACGTTCGGCGCCGATTGGGGATGGGGTGCCGACGATGCCGAGAGTCGCGCGATGTTCGATGCGTTTGCCAATGCTGGCGGGAATTTCATCGACACGGCCAATGTTTATACCGGCGGTTCCAGCGAACGTCTGGTGGGCGATTGCATCAAGGCGGACCGCGATCATTTCGTCGTGGCGACCAAATATACCCCGTCGGTGGCGGGTGATCTGGTCAAGGCCGGCAACAGCCGGAAAAACATGCTGCGCAGTGTCGAAGAAAGCTTGCGGCGGCTCGGCACCGATCATATCGATCTCTATTACCTGCATTTCTGGGACGACACCACGCCGCTTGATGAAATCATGCGTGGCCTGGACGATCTGGTGCGAGCCGGCAAGGTGACCTACATCGCCTTCTCCGATACACCCGCGTGGCGGATCGGGCGCGCCTGTCTGCTCGCGGATCTGCGCGGCTGGTCGCCGCTGATCGGCATACAAGTGGAATACAGCCTGCTCGAGCGCACCGCCGAACGCGAGCTGCTGCCGATGGCGCGCGAACTCGATCTCGGTGTCACCGCCTGGTCGCCGTTGGCGCAGGGCGTGCTGACCGGCAAATTCATCGGCGCGGCGAACGCCAGCCATTCGCGTCAGCCCGCTGCAACGATCCCGGAAAGCAGTCAGAACGTCGCGCGCCTGGTGGTCGAAATTGCCCGTGAGGCAAGCTGCACCCCCGGTCAGGCTGCGCTGGCGGCACTGCGCCAGCTTGCGCCGCTTGCGTCGTTCATGCCGATCCTCGGTGCGCGCTCCGTGGACCAATTGCGGGAGAACCTTGCCTGTCTGGAGGTTCGCCTGACACCGGAACAACTGGAGCGCCTCGATGCAGCGACGGCCATTGCGCCGGGGTTTCCGCATGCATTGCTTGCTGCGGAATCGACACGCAGTTTCGCGACCGGCGGCAGCACCGATTCTCTCGACAACCACCGGCAGCGCGCTTGTCACGCGCCGGTACTGTGACGGCCGAGACGGAGAGCGAGATGGACCTCGAGTTTTCCGAAGAACAGGAGCTGTTGCGCACTACCGTGCGCAGAGTGTGCGAAACACATAGTCCGCTTGGTGCGGTGCGGATGATGGAGCGTGACGAACGTGGTTACCTGGCGCCATTGTGGCAAGTGCTAGCGGAAGTCGGCCTGCTCGGCCTGCGAGTGCCGTCGGCATACGGCGGCGTCGAGCTTGGCCTGCTCGAAGCGGTGGTCAGCTATGAAGAGCTGGGCCGTGCGCTGGCGCCCAGTCCGCATTTTGAAAGCGCGATTCTGGCGGCCGGCCTGCTGGCCGGCGCCGGTACCGAAGCGCAGCGCCAGGCATGGCTGCCGCGCATTGCAGACGGCTCCGCGATTATCGTGCCGGCCTGGCAGGAGCGTGACGTTTCCGCCAATATCGCCGCGCTCACCATGCGCGCACGGCAAGAATCCGACGGTATTTTCTTGAGCGGTAACAAGGTGCTGGTGCCCTTTGCCAATACCGCGCAACGTCTTCTGGTACTGGCTTCGCACCCGACTATCCCGGATCGTCATATTGCCGCGCTAGTCGATCCGGCCGCTGCCGGCGCGTTGTTACACAAGCAAGCGAACCACGCGGATGCGACGGTGTTTGCGGTGTTGTTCGACGCCGTGCGCGTCTCCGTCGACGATTGCCTCGGCTGGGACGATGGCATCGATGCGGTCTGGGAGCGCATGTTCCTCGAAGGACAGATCGCGTTGGCAGCGCAAGCCATTGGCGGTGCCGAACGCATGCTGCAGATGACCACCGAATACGCGAAGGTGCGCACGCAATTCGGACGCCCGATCGGTGGTTTCCAGGCAATTGCGCATTACCTCGCCGATCGTGCCACGGAAATCGAAGGTGCCAAGGTCCTGGTCTATCAGGCTGCGTGGGCAGCCGATACGGGGCTGCCCTGCGAGCGTCTGGCGCTTATGGCCAGACTCAAGGCCTGCGCCACCTTTCGCCGTATGACGGCCGTCGGCACGCAGATTCACGGTGGCATTGGCTTCACCAGCGAAGCCGATCTGCAGCTGTATTTTCGCCGCGCGAAACAACAGCAACTCATGTACGGCGATTCGGCATGGCTGGAAACCCGCATCGCAAATTGTATTTTCAATGGCGATTTGCCGTCAGTGGATTGATCCACATTCAATCGGGGGAGCATCCGTCATGGGACTGTTGGCAGGTAAAACGGCGGTAGTGACCGGTGCCGGGCGCGGCATCGGCCGTGGACACGCATTGCATCTGGCCGCCAGCGGCGCGCAAGTGGTCGTCAACGATATCGACGAGACGGCCTCATCCGACGTGGTTGCCGAAATCGAGAAAAACGGTGGCCAGGCAGTGGTGTCGACCCATAGTATCGCAAGCCGCGACGGCGCCGCGGCACTCATTCAGTTCGCCGTCGATCGCTTCGGCGGTATCGATATCCTGGTCAATAACGCCGGCAATCTGCGCGACCGCACCTTTCTGAAGATGACCGACGACGAGTTCGATTCGGTGTGGCTGGTGCACGTCAAGGGCACGTTCTGGTGCGCCCAGGTGGCTGTGAAGCATATGGTCGAGCAGGGGCGCGGCGGCGTGATCATCAACACCACGTCGGGAGGGCACTTCGGCAGCTTCGGGCAAACCAATTACGCGGCCGCGAAGGGCGCCATCGCCTCGATGACCTATACCTGGGCGATCGAGTTGGCAAAGCATGGTATTCGCGTCAACGCCATCGGCCCGCTGGGGAGCACGCGCATGTCGGCCACCTATCGCGATTCGGCCGGCAACAAGGGCATTGAATTCGATCCCGCGCTGAACGGCCCGATGGTGGTGTATCTGGCCTCGGATGAGGCGGACTTCGTGTCAGGGCAGATCTTCGGCACCGGCGGAGAACGTCTTGCGCACATGGTGCAACCGCATTACGGCAAGACGCTGGTCCAGCCCGGAGGCTGGAATCTCGAATCTATCCGCGAGCATTTCCGTGTACAGATGCAGGGCGAATTCGGCCCGTTCGGCATTCTCGGCAAGCCTTATCCGTTCCATGACGGCGTGAAACTGGCGGCGGCCAATGCCGCGCAGGAGGGTTCGAAATGAGCGCCATCGCCGCATACGGTTGTTATGTGCCGCGCCGTCGCGTGCCGCTACCCGTGTTTTCCGGACGATCAGCCAAGGACAACGATCCCGAGCGCGCAGTGGCGTGGGCCGACGAAGACAGTATCACCATGGCGGTGGCGGCGGCGTCCGACTGCTTGCGGGAGCGTGAACGCGGCCGCATCGATCTGCTGATCTTCGCCACGACCACGTACGCGTTCGCAGAAAAGCAGGGCGCCGTGATCATCGCGCGCGCGCTGAATCTCGGGCGCGAGGTGCGAACCATCGATATCGCCCATTCCCTGCGCGGCGGCACTCAGGCGCTGCGCGCAGCGCTCGATGCCGTGCAGGCGGGCAGTGCGCGCGAAGCGCTGGTCGTCGTGGTCGACTGCCGGCTGGGCGCGCCCGGTTCGGAATTGGAGCGCAATGGAGGCGACGCCGCAGCAGCATTCCTGGTCGCTGCGCAGGGCGGCATACGGGTGCTGGGCGATGCGCAATGCGGGGCCGAGTTGCTAGACGTGTGGCGGCGCGCCGGGGACCGTTTCACGCACAGTTGGGAAGAGCGCTTTGTCGTGCAGCACGGTTATCTCGAACACGCCAAGGCCGCCTCGGAGAATCTGCGCGAACGTTTTGCCGATCATGCGCCCGCTTCCTGGCAGTGGGTATTGAGCGCGCCCGACGCACGCAGCCACGCGACTTTGAGCGCGCAATTAGACCTAGAGCGGCATTCGGTACAAACGCCTTTGTTCGGTCGCGTCGGCCATTGCGGCGCAGCGGATGCGCTGCTGCAATTGACGGGCGTGCTGGCGAGCGCAACGGCAGGGCAGCACATCGTTGTAGTCAATCATGGCGATGGCGCGGAGGCGCTCCTGTTTCTCGTAGAACAGCCGCCGCAGCACGATCCGCTGGCGGCCGCATTGGCGCAGCGCAGCGTGGTGCGCTCGCTCGATGCCTATCGGCGGGCGCGCGATTTCGGAAGCAGCGAATACCCGCCAATGGATGATCAGGGTGTGTCGGCCACGGTGCATTTTCGCGAGCGTGACGAGAATCTCGGCCTGACCGGACAGCGCTGCGCGTGCGGGGCGCCGCAGTTCCCACGGGGGCGTGTGTGCTATCGCTGCGGCGCCAAGGACAAGTGGCAGGCCGAAAGTTTTGCGCAACGCGAAGGCAGATTGCTCACCTACACCCTCGATGCGTTTTTTCCCACGCCGGAACCGCCCACGGCAGTGGGCATCGTTCAGGTGGATGAGGGCCCGCGCATCCACCTGCAGATTGCCGACGTGGCCGTTGGGGAAATCGCATCGAATATGGCCGTCCGGTTCGTATTCCGCTGCATTCATCGGGTCGGGTTACGTCCGAATTATTTCTGGAAAGCCGTACCGTGTGCCACCGCGAGCGCAACGGAGGTGACGACATGAGTTTGCGTGACAAGGTTGCCGTGGTCGGGGTCGGTTGCTGCCAGTTTGGCGAGAACTGGACACAGAGCGCCGAGGACATGATCGTCGATGCGGTCTTCGAGGCTTACGCCGACGCCGGCATCGACGCGCCGCATCGACAGATCGACGCGATTTATTGCGGCTCGCTGTATTCACCCACCGGCCCGGTGGACGTTTCGGAGGCATTGAAACTCTACAAGCCACTCACCGCGGTATACAACTATTGCGCGACCGGCACCGAGGCATTCCGCGCCGGCTGCATGGCGATCGCCGCCGGCGTTTACGACACCGTGTTGGTGGTCGGTTACGACAAACCGAAGGATCGCGGCGTTTCCGGGCCATCGGTCAGCATTCGCGGTGTGCGCGATCTGCCCGCGACACCGGCCGGCTGGTTCGCCCTGTGCGCCGTGCCGTACTTCGAGCGCTTCGGGGTTGGCCGGGAGCACCTGGCGAAAATTGCGGTGAAGAATCACGCGAACGGCTGCCTCGCGCCGAAATCGTTCCTCAAGAAGACAATCACCGTAGACGATGCGCTGAACGCGCGTTTGATTTCCTGGCCGTTCGGCTTGTACGACTGTGCCGCGCAGACCGACGGCGCGGCGGCCGTGGTCATCACGCGGCGCGAGCGCGCCCGCCAGTACCGCGACGATGCGGTCGTGGTCAAGGCGGTGGCGTCGGGTTGTGCACCCAATCCCCATACCGATCCCGATCACGACTTTCTGCGCTGGAAAGCGACAGAGAATGCGGCGCGCGAAGCCTACCGCATGGCGGGCATCGACGATCCATTCCGCCAGATCCACGTGGCGCAACTGCACGACTGTTTCACCCTGACGGAATTGCTGAGTTACGAAGATCTCGGTTTCTGCGCGAAGGGCGCGGCGAAGGAGCATATCGACGCGGGCACCTTCACGCTGGCCGGCGAGTTGCCGGTCAATACCGATGGCGGTTTGAAGTCCTTCGGCCATCCCACCGGCGCTACCGGTGTGCGCATGATCGTGGAAAACGTGCTTCAGCTGCAAGGTCGCGCGGGCCCACGTCAGGTCAAAGACGCGACGATGGCGCTGAGCCACAACATCGGCGGCTATCCGACCGGTTGCGCGGTCGCCATTCTCGGGTGCGAATGACATGTCCTTCACCACGCTGAGTTACGAAGTCCGGAACCAGGTCGCGCTGATCACGCTGGAGCGCCCGGCGCAACGCAATGCGGTCAACAGCGCAATGAGCCGCGAGCTGCCGAAGTTGTGGCGGCATTTCGCGGCTGACGACAGCGCGCTGTTGGCGATTGTCACGGGGCGCGGCGACAAGGCCTTCTGCACGGGGGCTGACCTCGGCGACTTGCCGGAGACCGACGGTGACGGAAATGACGGCACGCTGCAATCGATCCGTTGGACCTCCTTGCAGAACAAAGTGTGGAAGCCGGTGATCGCGGCGATCAACGGTTACGCGGTGGGGGGCGGTCTGCATTTCGTGGCGGACTCGGATATCGTGCTGGCGGCCGAAAGTGCGACCTTTTTCGATACGCATGTTGCGGTGGGCTTGGTGGCCGGCCTCGAACCGGTATCGCTATGCCGGCGCATGCCGATCGGCGCGGTGCTGCGCATGGCGTTGACGGGCGGCAACGAACGGATGAGTGCGCGCGCTGCGTTGTCCGTGGGGCTGGTCGACGAAGTGGTTCCCGACGCATCGCTGCTCGAGCGTGCCTTTGCGCTGGCGGACAACATCAAAACGCATTCGCCGGCCGCGCTGGCACGCACCAAGCAAGCCATATGGCAGGCGCAGGAACTTGGCTTGCACGCCGGTCTTGAAAATGCCTGGAGGCTGATCATGGCGCACAACGCTCACCCGGATTTCATGGAAGGCGGCACGGCGTTCTTGCAGAGGCGCCCGCCGCAGTGGCAGCCTTATTCGGCGCTGGGCGGCAACAACGAGGGGTGTGTCGAATCATGAAATACGGCACGGTTGTTATCGAACGCGCCGGTAGCGCGGCGCTGCTGCGGCTCAATCGTCCCGGCCGCCTGAATGCGTACACCCCAGAGATGGGCGAGGACCTGGTTGCTGCGTTTCGGCAAACGGCCGCGGACGATACGGTACGCGCAGTCATTCTCACCGGCTCCGGCCGCGCATTCTGTGCCGGCGCGGATCGTGACTGCTTTAACGGCAATCGTGGCGCCTCCGGCCTGTTGCTTGGTGAAGAGATCTTTGTGCGCGACTTCGCGTGCGAGCTGGCCGCGCACCCGAAGCTCACCATTGCCGCCTTCAACGGCCCCGCCGTGGGCATCGGCGTCACGATGACCCTGGCGATGGATCTGCGCATCGCGGCGACGGATGCGTTGTTGAAGGTCAATTTTGCGGAACTGGGCATTCTGCCGGGACTGGGCGCCTCGCATATGCTGCCGCATTTGCTTGGCCTGGCGCGGGCCAAACAGCTGCTGCTGTGCGATCGTGAGATCAGCGCGCAGGAGGCGTTGCAGATCGGGCTGGTCGAGCGGATCGCGCCAGCCGACGAGTTGATGGAGTGTGCACAACAATGGGTCGAACGCTTCGCGGCGTGCCCGCCCGACGCGACTGCCGCCATCAAGCAACTGCTGCAGAGTGGAGTCGGGCAGAGTTTCGACGAGGCCGTGCGCAATGAGCAGGCGCAGGCGGCCGTGCTCAACCAGCGCTCGCGAGGTTGATCGTGCAGGAAATCCGCTTTGACGATTTTGATGCATTGCGTGCGTTTGCCCGTGACGATTTTGGTCCCTGGGGGCCGCCGCTGGTGATCGACCAGGAAAAGATCGATCGATTCGCCGAGCTCACCGGCGACCGGCAGTGGATCCATGTCGATGTCGAACGCGCGCGCAGCGCGGGTCCGTACGGCGGCACCATCGCACATGGGTTCCTGACGCTCAGTTTGCTGCCCGCCCTTGAGCCGCTCAATCATGTGCGTATCGTCGGCCATAAGGTGGCGATCAATATGGGGGCCAAGAGATTGCTTTTTTTGGCGCCGGTGCCCGCCGGCAACGTACTGCAAGCGCGAGCGCGACTGCTGGATGTCGAGCCGCACGCCAAGGGTACGCTGCTCACTTTCGAATTTGCGGTGCATGTACTTGGTCAGCAAAAGCCCGTACTGCTCTACAAATCACAGGTGTTATATCGGAGCTGAACGCGATGTTCAAGGACGCGACCGCGATTGTCGGCATCGGTCAGACCCGTTTCGCCAAAGGGCTTGCGGACACTGAACTCGAGCTCGCTTGCCAGGCGGTAGAGGCCGCGCTCGCCGACTCCGGCATTGCCGCGCATGAAGTGGATGCCCTTGGCAGCTACACGATGGAGGACACGCCGGAATTCGAACTGGCGCGGCAGATGGGATTCGGACCGCTGCATTTTTTCTCCCGCGTGCATTATGGCGGTGGTGCCGGGCCTGGCGCCGTGGGGCAGGTGGCGCTGGCAATCGCAGCGGGCGTGGCGCGTGTCGGCGTCGTGTGGCGTTCGCGCAAGCGCGCCGATCCGTCCTCCCGCGTATGGGCGAACACGGCCGCGACCGTGAGCGACCACTGGAAATGGTCGCGGCCTTCGGGATTGCTGCGGCCGGTCGATGAAGTGGCGCTGTTGGCGCAGCGGTATTTTCATGAACACGGCGATGCGCGCGACGCGCTTGCGGAAATCGCGATGCAGCAGCGCCGCTATGCCAACGTCAATTCCGCGGCATGCATGCGCGACAAACCGTTGAGTCGGGACGATTATTTCCGTGCGCGCATGATCGCCGATCCGCTGTGCCTGTTTGACAATTGCCTGGAGAGCGACGGTGCCGTGGCTCTGGTCATCACCGGCGCGCAACGCGCGGCGGATTGCCGGGAGAAGCCCGCATTGATTCACGCGTTTTCCCAGGGGCTGGCGCCGGGCCACCAGTTGATGACCGACTACCATCGTGACGACCCGTTCGATAGCTGTTCGGCCACGACTGCCGCGAATCTCTGGCGCCAATCCGACTTCGGCCCGATGGATGTGGACGTTGCGCAAATCTACGATGCATTTTCACCGCTCGTCTTGTTCTCACTGGAGTCCTACGGGTTTTGCAAGCGTGGCGCCGGCGCCGATTTCGTGCGCGCCGGCCAATTGGGCCCGCGAGGCCAACTGCCGACCAACACATCCGGCGGCAGTTTGTCGGAAGCCTATATTCACGGCATGAACCTGATCGCCGAGGGGGTCAGGCAATTGCGCGGACAGGCGTCGACGCAAATCGCAGACGCACGCATCTGCCTGGTCACCGGTTGCGACAGCACGCCAAACGGCGCGCTGCTGCTGAGGAGCGCGCCATGATTCCGGGCATTCCGTTGCCTGCCAGCGCTGATCCTCTGGAGCAGCCCTTCTGGCGCGGCCTGGCAGCAGGAGAGCTGCGCGTGCAGCATTGCGCCGCGTGTGCGCGCTGGTATTTCCCTCCGGTGCGGCGCTGCACTCACTGTCCGTGCGACAACTTGACATGGACGAAGGTGTCGGGTCGCGGGCGCATCTGGTCCTTTACGCAAGTACATCCGCCGTTACTGGCGGCGTTTGCCCCGTATGCACCTTTTCCCGTGGTGCTGGTGGCGCTCGAAGAGTCGCCGGTACTGCGGCTGGTCGGCAATCTCGTGCGGGCGCCAGGCGATGACATTAACCGGGTTGCCTTCGAACAAATCCGCGTCGGGCAGCTTGTCGAGGCGTTGTTCGAGCCTTTGGCAGAAGGCGTGTTCTGGCCGCGCTGGCGGCTCGTCGAACTTTGATCACGGACCATGGGCGGGAATGACTTTTTGGAAGCAGCGGCGATGACCACGCCTTCGTGGACGAGAGCTATTCCGCGATTCTGGCAAAAGCTGCGAAAACGTCGTGGACCTGGTTGCTCGCGGAGGCGGGACACGAGCGGAAGGGACGTGGCCGCTCCGATGCCGGAAGTTGCCCCGGTGACCGCAATCGTCCTCATCGGCTCATTCATCCTTCGTGGCCCTTGCTCACTTATGCGTGATTGGTCGAGGTCGGTAACATCACCGAACATGCTTGCCCGACATCAAGCACACTCGCAACTCTGCCAGCGCCGACCCAAAGCGCGCAGCAGGTAGCGAGATCGACGATCTCCGGGTCTTCAAATTGAGTGCGCAGGGGGCCGACGATAAGATCGCCCATGCGGACCGCAGCAATCGCGGGGACGGGGGGCAGCACCATGGCTGAAGTACCGACAGAGCGACTCTCGTCGCCCGGACTGTCGAACTGAGGTTGATCCGCCGGACATGCGAGCTGGTTTCGATACCGCGCTGGCCCGTATGATCAAGGCGTTCGGCGCCGCGCATTCGCACCACGCGTACTTGTTCACCAATCGCAGCGCCAGCCGCATGAAGGTGCGGGTTCACGACGGCATTGGCATCAGGCTTGCCGCCCGCCGATTGAATCAGGGGCAGTTTGCGTGGCCGAGCAGCAGCGAGCCCCAAACAGTACGCGCTCACGCACGAACAACTGGCGGGCCTGGTTATTGGCCCGCAGTGGCAACATATTGGCGAAGGCGGCGTAATCCGTGTCGGAGAGGTTCATGACGGCAATCGGTGAGCGTGCCCTCTCGTGCCGATGAGGGGTACGGCACAATTTGCGTGGCAGGCGGTAACGGTGGTTGGCGCCGAGTTGCCGGCTGAAACCAATATCAAATTCCTTTGTTCGGACATCGAGCGGGCTGGTCGGGTGGCAATGCGTGGTTTCTAAGTGAAAGGGACGCATCAAGATGCGTCGCATGACGGGCCGTTGGCGGGTCTTGCATCCGATTTGACGGTCGATGCCGTCGCCGATCGCCTGTTTTGCCTCGCCGAACCCTAAATCGCTGTAAACTCACGCTTTTGCCGCCACGCCCCCACATTCCAGATGTCCCAATCCCCCAAAGTAGGGTTCGTATCCCTCGGGTGCCCGAAAGCCCTCGTCGACTCCGAACAAATCATCACGCAGCTGCGTGCCGAAGGTTATGAAATCTCCGGCACCTACGACGGCGCCGACCTCGTCGTCGTGAACACCTGCGGCTTCATCGACGAAGCCGTGCAGGAAAGCCTCGACGCGATCGGCGAAGCGCTGACCGAGAACGGCAAGGTGATCGTCACCGGCTGTCTCGGCGCGAAGTCGAGCGCGAGCGGCTCGAACCTGATCGAGGAAGTCCACCCGAAGGTGCTCGCCGTCACCGGCCCGCACGCGGTGGGCGAAGTGATGCAGGCCGTGCATTCGCACCTGCCGAAGCCGCACGATCCGTTCGTCGACCTCGTGCCGGCGGCCGGCATCAAGCTCACGCCACGTCACTACGCATACCTGAAGATTTCCGAAGGCTGCAACCACCGCTGCACGTTCTGCATCATCCCGTCGATGCGCGGCGACCTCGTGTCGCGTCCGGTCGCCGAAGTGATGCTGGAAGCCGAGAACCTGTTCAAGTCCGGCGTGAAGGAACTGCTCGTGATCTCGCAGGACACGAGCGCGTACGGCGTCGACGTGAAGTACCGCACCGGCTTCTGGAACGGCAAGCCGATCAAGACGCGCATGACCGACCTGGTCGCCGCGCTCGGCGAACTCGCTGCACAGTACGGCGCGTGGGTGCGCCTGCACTACGTGTACCCGTACCCGAGCGTCGACGAAGTGATTCCGCTGATGGCCGAAGGTCCGTTCAAGGGCCACGTGCTGCCGTATCTCGACGTGCCGTTCCAGCACGCGCATCCGGACGTGCTGAAGCGCATGAAGCGCCCGGCGAACGCCGAGAAGGTGCTCGAGCGCGTGCAGAAGTGGCGCGAGATCTGCCCGGACCTGACGATCCGCAGCACGTTCATCGCCGGCTTCCCCGGCGAGACGGAAGAACAGTTCGAAACGCTGCTCGACTTCATCCGCGAGGCGGAGCTCGATCGCGTCGGCTGCTTTGCGTATTCGCCGGTCGAAGGCGCGACCGCGAACGAACTTGACGGCGCGCTGCCGGACGAGGTGCGCGAAGAACGCCGCGCGCGCTTCATGGAAGTCGCCGAGGAAGTGTCGGCGCAGCGCATCCAGCGCAAGGTCGGCAAGACCCTCAAGGTGCTGATCGACGAAGTCGGCGAAGAAGGCGGCATCGGCCGCACGGCAGCCGATGCGCCGGAGATCGACGGCGTCGTCTATGTCGAGCCGGCGACCAAGGCGTCGAAGCGCTACAAGGTCGGCGATTTCGTATCGGTGAAGATCACGGGCGCGGACGGCCACGACCTGTGGGGCGAGGTTTAAGCGATGACCGCCGCATTTCCGCAGATCCTCGCGCTCGGCGAGGCGATGATCGAATTCAACCAGTCGCAGCCGGGCCGGCCGGAGTTCCTGCAGGGCTTCGGCGGCGACACGTCGAACTTCTGCATCGCCGCCGCGCGCCAGGGTGCGTCGACGGGCTTCGTGTCGGCGATCGGCGACGATCCGTTCGGCCGCCTGCTGACCGACATGTGGGCGGCGGAGCACGTCGATACGACGTACGTACGCGTCGACCGCACGGCGCCGACCGGCGTGTATTTCGTCACGCACGGCGCTGACGGCCACCAGTTCGACTATCTGCGTGCGGGCTCCGCGGCGAGCCGCTACGCGGTGGCCGACCTGCCGCTCGATGCGCTGGCCGCGGCGCAGGCCGTGCACCTGTCGGGCATCAGTCTCGCGATCAGCACGGCCGCGTGCGACGCCGCGTTCGCGGCGATCGACCACGCGCGCAGCAACGGCGCGCAGGTCAGCTTCGACACGAACCTGCGCCTGAAGCTGTGGCCGCTGCCGCGCGCCCGCGCGGTGATGCGCGAAGCGCTGCGCCAGACGGACATCTGCCTGCCGAGCTGGGACGACGTCACGGCGCTCACCGGTGCGAACGATCGCGACGCGATCGTCGATGCGATGCTCGAACACGGGCCGCGGGTCGTTGCGCTGAAACTCGGCAAGGAAGGCGCGTACGTGGCGACGCCGGACGAACGGCGCGTGGTGCCGGGCTTCGCGGTCGCGGCCGTCGACGCGACGGGCGCGGGCGACTGCTTCGGCGGTGCGTTCGTTGCGCGGATCGTCGCAGGCGACGATCCGTTCGCGGCCGCGCGTTATGCGAACGCGGCGGCGGCACTGTCGACGACCGGCTACGGTGCGGTCGCGCCGATCCCGCATCGCGATGCGGTGGAACGCCTGATGCAGGGCTGACGCGGATCACGCACGCCGGCTACGCGACGTGTTCACTCGACGCCCGGATGACGGGCGACGTGAACGGCTGGCGAGCGGTGTGCGTACCGCGCTCGGCGCGTGCGCATCGGCGGTCGCCACGCGCGCGTGGCGATCGATGTGCATCGGCGACGCGCAGCATGTCGCCGCGATTTTCGAGCGAATCTGAAGCAAGGAGCAACACAAGGTGGGTCGATATTCGCAATGGCAACGGGCGCTGGTGATTGCCGGCGCGCTGGCGGCGGGCCTCGCGATGCCGGGCGTGGTCGCGGCACAGGCCGCCGCGCCGGGCGCGCAGCAGGATGAAGCGGCGCCCGCCCGGCCGCTGCGGCCGAATCCGGAATTCGCCCGCCTGCCGCGTTACGAAGGCACGCTCGGCGATCGGCCGATCGTCGTGCATCTCGGCCCGAAGACGGACGAGGCGGGCGTGCACGGCGAATACCAGTTCACGGACACGGGCGAGGTGGTGCTGCTCGCCGGCGATCGCGACGGCGACACGCTCGAGATCGAGGAATCGAACGACGGAACGAACATCACGGGCGTGTGGATCGGCCGCTTCGACGCGACGGGCGAGCTGAAGGCCGACCGGATGAACTCGGACGAATCGGATCCGCAACCCGTCGTGCTGCGCCTGGCGCCGGGCAAGCGCGCGGCGCTGCAGGTACGCGACGGCCGCGTGCAGGAAATCGAGACGGTCGGGAACGTGGTCAATCTGCGCACCGACGACTGAGCGCGCGCTGGCTCGGCGCATGCGGCGCGCATTGTACCGGGCCAACCGCGCCGATTTTGGCTAACCTAGCGACCTATTCCGCAACCGAACGGCCTTTCTCCGGGCCTCCTGCCATGACTGCATCCACTCCGAAGCGCGCACTCCAGACCCGCATCGTTCAACCCGACGACAACATCCCGGATGGCTTCCGTTCGTTCGTGCCGCCGGTCGAACGTGCATCGACGGTCGTGTTCCCCGATCTCGCGACGATGCGCGCGCTGGTCTGGCACAACGACAACCAGTGGCGCTACGGGCTGCATGCGACCCCGACGTCGCTCGCGCTCGCGCAGCGGCTCGCCGAGATCGAAGGCGGCACGCATGCACTGCTGCAGCCGTCGGGTCTCGCGGCGATCATGAACGTCTACTTCGGGATCGTGAAGGCGGGCGACGACGTGTTGATCCCGCACAACGTCTACGGGCCGAACGCCGATTTCGGCAACTGGCTCGCGAAGGATTTCGGCATCACCGCGCGCTTCTACGATCCGCTCGTCGGCGCCGGCATCGCCGACCTGATCCAGCCGAACACGCGGCTGATCTGGATCGAGGCGCCGGGCTCGGTGACGATGGAAGTGCCCGACGTGCGTGCGATCACGGCGGTCACGCAGGCGCGCGGCATCGTCACCGCGATCGACAACACGTATTCGGCCGGGCTCGCGTTCAAGCCGTTCGAGCATGGCGTCGACATCTCGGTGCAGGCGCTGACCAAGTATCAATCGGGCGGCAGCGACGTGCTGATGGGCGCGACGATCACCGCGAGCGCGGCGCTGCAGGCGCAACTGAAGCTCGCACGGATGCGCTGCGGGATCGGCGTGTCGGTCGACGACTGCTCGCTCGTGCTGCGCAGCCTGCCGAGCATGCAGGTGCGCTTCGATGCGCACAGCAAGAGCGCACTCGCGCTCGCGCAATGGCTGAAGGGGCGGCCGGAGATCGCGGCCGTGCTGCACCCGCAACTGCCGGACTGTCCGGGGCACGCATCGTTCATGCGCGACTTCAGCGGCGCGGGCGGGCTGTTCTCGGTGGTGTTCGACGAGCGCTACAGTGCCGAGCAGATCGATCGTTTCGTCGAGGCGCTCGAGCTGTTCGCGATCGGCTGGAGCTGGGGCGGCGCGTGCAGCCTCGCGATGCCTTACGACGTGGCGTCGATGCGCACGGACTGGCCGCATCGCGGCACGCTGGTACGCTTCTACGTCGGTCTCGAAGACGAAACCGACCTGCGCGCGGATATCGAGCGCGCGATGCAGTCCACGCTCGGCTGAGCACCGAACCCGAGCGGAACAACAGAACGCAGAACGCCCGCGCGATGCAACATCGCGCGGGCGTTTTTCATGGGCGGCTGGCGCGGATCAGAAATCAGAACAGCCGCAGCAGCCCGTCGAGGCCGACGTGGTCGAATGCGACGGTGGCCGCATCGCGCACGACGGGCTTCGCGTGGAACGCGACCGACAGCCCGGCTTCGGCCATCATTTTCAGGTCGTTCGAGCCGTCGCCCATCGCGATCGCGCGGCTCGGCTCGATGCCGAGCGATGCGCAGGTATCGCGCAGCAGGCGCGCCTTGACGTCGGCGTTGACGACCTCGCCGAGCACCTTGCCGGTCAGCTTGCCGTCGACGATCTCGAGCGTGTTCGCGTGCGCGAAGTCGAGGCCGAGGCGCGCCTTCAGGCGCTCGGTGAAGAACGTGAAGCCGCCCGACACGAGCAGCGTCTTCAGGCCCGCGGCCTTCACGCCGGCGAGCATCGTCTCCGCGCCCGGCGACAGCTGCAGCCGTTCTTCGTACACGCGCTCGAGCGCCTGCGCGTCGAGCCCCGCGAGCAGCGCGACGCGGCGCGTGAGGCTTTCGTTGAAATCGCGGATCTCGCCGCGCATCGACGCCTCGGTGATCTCGGCGACCTGCGTTTTCAGCCCGCAGAAATCGGCGATCTCGTCGATGCATTCGATCGTGATCAGCGTCGAGTCCATGTCCATCACGACGAGCCCGAAATCGCCCAGCGCGCGGCCGGCTTCGACGAAGCCGAAGTCGAGCGCATGCGTGCCGCAGTACGCGTCGATGTCGAGACGCTGCGCGGGGTTGGCGTTTTCGATGCGCAGCGCGTGATCGTCGGTCTGCACGATGCGGGTGCCGCGCGACAGCGCGAGCAGCGGTTTGTGATGAGCGTCCGACAACGGCGCGAGACTCTGGATGACGAGGTTGTGGGTCATGACGGAATGTTTGGAAGCGAATGAAACGCGTGCGCGGCCGGCGTGCGGCCGCCTGCGAACGCGGGCCCGGTTCGGCATCGGGCCGTTGCGTCGCGAACGCGCCATTGTAGCCGGTTGGTATCCGGGCGCGACCGGATCGCCGCCGGGAACCGGCGCGGGCGCCGTGCCGGGTGCCGCACGCACGGCGATTCGGCGGACGGTGCGGGCTATTCGGGCTATTCGTGCGATTGCCGGTCGCGATCCCAGTAAGGCGGGTCGCCGAAGTGTTCGGCCAGGAACGCGATGAACGCGAGCGTCTTCAGCGGCACGTGCGCGCGGCTCGGATAGACGGCCCAGATCGCGACGTCGTTCGCGAACGGGTAGTCGTCGAGTACGGTGACGAGCGCGCCGCTCGCGAGCAGCGGGCCGACGTCCCAGGTCGACTTGATCGCGATGCCGAAGCCGTCGACGAGCGCTTCGCGGATCGCCTCGCCATTGCTCGCGACGAGCCGGCCGCCGACCCGCACGGTGAGCGGGCCTTGCGGCGTGACGAACGACCAGTCGCGCTGGTCGCCGAGGATCACGCATTCGTGCTGCGCGAGGTCGGCCGGATGGCGCGGCGTGCCGTGTTCGGCGAGATACGCGGGCGAGCAGCACAGCACGCGCCGGTTCGCGGCGAGCCTGCGCGCGACCAGCGTCGAATCCTTCAGCGCGCCGAGGCGGATCGCGACGTCGTAGCCGTCGTCGACGAGGTCGACGATCTCGTCGGACAGCCGCAGGTCGAGCGATACGGACGGGTAGCGGCGCAGGAACGCGGGAATCACCGGCGCGACGTGCTGGCGGCCGAACGACGACGACATCGACACCTTCAGCCGCCCGTACGGCTCGCTGCGGCCGTGGCCGACCGATGCGCGCGCGGCGTCGGCGGCCGACAGCAGCGCCTCGGCGCGGGCCATGAAGACTTCGCCGTCCTGCGTCAGGCTGATGCGGCGCGTGGTGCGATGCAGCAACCGCGCGCCGAGCTGGCGCTCCAGCTGCGCGATGCGCGCGCTCGCGACCGCGGCCGATACGCCGAACTCGCGCCCGGCCGCGCTCACGTTCGCGAGCAGCGCGGCGCGCACGAACAGGCCGACGTCGAGCAGGTCGAGCGGCTTGTCGGGGGCGGGGATCGGATCGGACGTCATTATTCTGGAATTCCTGAAAATGTTTCAGGAAATATAGCGGTTTTCTCGAAGGATCGGGGCGCCTACGATGGCATGCATGGGGCTGCGCCGCGGCCCGCCCGATTTCCCTGAAGGAGTGTCGTGATGAAAGCCGTTGGACTGACCCGTTACCTGCCGATCGACGACCCGCAGGCGCTCGTCGACGTGGAACTGCCGCAACCGGTGCCGGGCCCGCGCGACCTGCTCGTGAAGGTCGAGGCGATCTCCGTGAACCCGGTCGACACGAAGGTGCGCGCGCCGAAACCGCAGGTCGAGGAGACGCCGCGCGTGCTCGGCTGGGATGCGGCCGGTACGGTCGTCGCGGTCGGTGCCGAGGTCACGCTGTTCCGGCCGGGCGACGAGGTGTTCTACGCGGGCAGCATCACGCGGCCCGGCGCGAACAGCGAATTCCACGCGGTCGACGAGCGGATCGCCGCGCTCAAGCCGCGCTCGCTCGATTTCGCGGCATCGGCCGCGTTGCCGCTCACCGCGCTGACCGCCTGGGAGGCACTGTTCGACCGGCTGCGCGTGTCGCCGCAGGGCGCGGACGCGGGCAAGTCGGTGCTGATCATCGGCGGCGCGGGCGGGGTGGGTTCGATCGCGATCCAGCTCGCGAAGACGCTCGCCGGGCTGCGCGTGATCGCGACCGCGTCGCGGCCGGCGTCGGCCGAATGGGTGCGCTCGCTCGGCGCGGACGACGTGGTCGATCATTTCGGCGACCTGCCCGCGCAACTGCGTGAAATCGGCCACCCGAGCGTGGACTACGTGCTGATCTTCAACGACACGGACCGTCATTTCCCTGCCGCGGCGGAAGTTATCCGGCCGCAGGGCGGCATTTGCACGATCGTCGAGAACGAGAAGCCGATTCCGGTCGAGCAACTGAAGGCGAAGAGCGCCGCGTTTCACTGGGAATTCATGTTCACGCGCGCGATGTTCGAGACGCCGGACATGATCGAGCAGCACAAGATCCTGAGCGAGGTGGCCCGGCTCGTCGACGGCGGCACGCTGCGCACGACGCTCGGCGAACAGCTCGGCACGATCAACGCCGCGAACGTGCGGCGCGCGCATCAGCTGCTCGAGGCCGGGCGCGCGATCGGCAAGCTGGTGCTGAGCGGCTTCTGAGTGCCCCCGGACCCGTCGCTTCGCGCCAGGCGCCAGGGGGCATCCCCCAAGGGGACTTCCCTCGGGGCGGAAAACCCGGGGCCGCCCGGCGTGTTCTCGAGCGACGGCGTCGCGCGTAAGGGATGCCGCGTCGCGAACGCAAGCGGGGTAACACCCGATGCGTTTGCGGCGCATTGCATGCCGCTTGGCGGTAGACTGGCAACGCATCATGCATCGAAAACCGCGCGGCACGCGCGTGCCGCCGCATTACAAGGAGGTCAGCATGAGCCAACGCAGCTTGTCAGTCGCCGCATCGTGGTCTGCCGTGTTCGCGGCGGCGTGCGTCAGCGCGAGCGTATTCGCGGCGCCGCCGGTCAAGGGCAGCCTGAAGGGCGGCGGGACAGGGCAGCTCGAATACACCGTCAAGGTCGATTCGAAGACCTTCGGCAATACGCAGGAGACCCGCAAGATCCGCTCGGGCGAAACGGACGACTTCAACTGGAAGTCGGTGCCGCCGGGCGGCGCGGTCGCGATGCCGGAGGGTTGCCCGAACGCCGACAACCTGCCGCGCGACGCGAACGGCGCGATGGTGCGCCAGACCCAGGTGCGGCTCGCGCCGTCGGTCGACGCGAAGGGGATCGCGAACGTGCAGATGAGCTTCCAGGCGGCCGCGCCGAAAGGCACGCGCAATGTGAGCGCGGGCGGCAAGTCGCTGCAGTGCCCGGATGTCGTGTCGGTGAGTCAGGTCAAGTGGGTGTCGATGTCGACCAATGGCGGGTCGAAGTCCGTCTCGATGAGCGACGGCACGAAAGTGACGGTGTCGATCAAGCGCTGAGCGGTGCGCGCGGGCCGGCGAGACGTCCGGTGCGTGCGCAACCAACCGCGATGCGTATCCGGTGATCCGGGCAGGGCCGCGCGTGACGGTTTCGTGGCGCGCGGCTTCGGGCGTTTCCGTTGTTTGAGGTTTGACGTGAGTCACGTCCGGTGTGCACCCACAGCGCGGCCATTCGCCCCGCGGCGCGCGTGACGTCATGCGGATGTCACGCTATCCTCCCGGGCTTCTCCCTCTTCCCCGCACGACATCCCGATGAAACATTGCATGCGCGCGCTGCTGTCAGCCGCTGCGTTCGTCGTCACCCATGCGCAGGCGGACGACGATTGCAGCTTCGCGAAGAAAGTCGAGCTGCCGTCGCGACAGCAGGTCGCCGTCGTGTCGAGCGGCGCACTCGAACCGTGCTCGACCGGCAGCTATGCGGTGCGCGTGTATTCGACCGCGCATGCCGCGCCCGGCTTCGATACGGACGACTACGTAACCGGTGTGCTGCATGCGCGTGACGGCACCGTCGCCGACGCCTTCACGGCCGACCTCGGTGCGCGTGCGCCGCAGGCGCTCGTCGTCACGACGCGCTCGGCCGGCAGCGGCGGTTATGTCGGCGCGCAGGCCTATGTGACGACACCGCGCGCGGTGCGGCTCATCGCGTCGGTCGACGGGCTGGCGCCCGACGCCGATGTCACGGCCGCGTTGCGCCAGGCCCTCGGCAAACGCCGCAGCGCCCGCTGACCGCACGCCGAGCAAATGCCGCGTGGGTCGCGGCGCCGCGCGTCAATGCGCGCGTTCCTCGAGCCGCGATGCGAGAAAGCGGTGATCGGCGGAGAACAACCGGCGATACGTCATCAGCACCGCGCCGACCGTGCCGAGCGCGGACGCCGCGGCGATCAGGAACATGATCACGATCTGGTAGCGCACGGCCTGCAGCGGCGACTGGCCGGCCAGCACCTGGCCGGTCATCATCCCCGGCAGGCTCACGACGCCGACGACGGCCATCTGGTTGAGCGTCGGCAGCATGCCCGCGCGCACGGCCTGGCGCGCGGCGTCCTGCGCGGCTTCCCAGCGCGTCGCGCCGAGCGCGAGCGCGGTCTCGACGCGGTCGCGCCGTGCCGTCAGTTCCTCCATCATCCGTTCGACGCCGAGCGACACGCCCGTGAGCGTATTGCCGAGGATCATCCCGAGGATCGGGATCGCATATTGCGGTGCGTACCACGGATGAATGCGGATCACGACGAACAGCCCGATCGCCGCGACGAACCAGCTGCTGAACCAGATGGACGCGATGCTGTCGACGCGCTGTCCGCGATACGTGTGCTTGCCGCGGCCGGCACCCGCAAAGCCTGCGATCAGCGTCATCAACGCGGTCAGCGGCAGCACGACGGTCCAGTGCGGATGGCCGAACACCCAGCCGAGCACGTAGCCGATCGCGAGCAGCTGCACGACGGTGCGCACGGCGGCGAGCGCGAGCTTGCGCCCGAGGCCGAGCGACAGCGCCGCCGAGATCGCGCCGTTGACCGCGACGAGCGCGGCGGCGATGCCGACGTCGACGAGACTCAGATCCTGCAGTGCCGGGCTCATCGTGCGGCCTCCGTCGTGCTCGCGGCGTGCAGCACGCCGGCCTGCATCACGAGCCGCATCGTGCCGATCCGTGCGGCCTGCGCCGGATCGTGCGAGATCCACATGCAGGCGCGCGCATCGGGTGCCGCGTCGAACCAGGCGCCGACGAGCGCTTCGATCGCGCGCGTGGAGTCGGGGTCGAGCGCGGACGTCGGCTCGTCGAGCAGCAGCACGTCGGGGTCGAGTTGCAGCACGCGCAGCAGCGCGGCGATCTGCGCTTCGCCGCCCGACAGTTCGCTCGCGCGCTTGTCGAGAAAATCGGCGCCGCGACCGGCGCGGGCCGCGAGCGCTTCGGCGCGCGCACGGTCGAACGTCGCGTCGCGATAGATCGCGAGCGAGTACGGATAGCGCAATTGCGCCTCGACGGTGCCGTCCATCTGCGCGGGTCGCTGGCGCACGTAGGCGACGCTGCGCCGGTAGCGCGGAATCGCGCCGCGCCTGATCCGCTGGCCGCGCCACAGGATCTGACCGCCGTCGAGCGGATCGAGCAGCGCGAGCGCGCGCAGCAGCACGCTCTTGCCGGAACCCGATGGTCCGGTGATAGCAATTCGCGATCCCGCGGCGAGGCTGAAGTCGGTCGGCGCCAGCAATGTCTTGCCGCTGCTGGCGTCGCGGCGCGTGATGTGCTGCGCATCGATGAGACCGGTCGGGGCTGTCATGTCACAAATGAAAAAAAGCGTTAATGGCGCCGAGGCGTTGTCGGAGCGTGCGTCATAATACAGATTGAAAAGCCGCCAGTGTCGTGCTTCGTTCATTCACGCACGTGGCCCGACATGGCGTGCACACTCTGCATAACAACAACGGAATCGCCATGACGCTAGCCCGAGCCATCGGCAAATCGGCTGCATGGATCGTCTGCATCGTCGCACTGATCATCGCGGCCGCCGGCATTTTTATCGTCACGTTCGACTGGAACCGCGCGAAACCGTGGGTCAACGAACATGTGAGTACCGCGCTTGGCCGTTCGTTTGCGATCAACGGCGATCTCAAGGTCGGCTGGCGTCGCCCGGACGGCGAGACCGGCTGGCGCGCATGGGTACCCTGGCCGAGCTTCTCGGCTACGCAACTCGAGATCGGCAATCCGGACTGGGCGAAGGGGCCCAGGTTCGTCACGGTCGATGCCGCGCATTTCGATCTCGCCATCCTGCCGCTCCTCGCGCACGAAATCGTCATTCCGTCGATCGATGTCGTCAATCCCGCGGTCGACCTCGAGCGGCTCGCCGACGGCCGCAATACGTGGACCTTCCAGTTCAAGCAACCAGCGCAGCCGTCGCCGTGGAAGGTGCGGCTCGACAGCTTCGGGTTCGCGAAGGGCATCGTCACGTATCGCGATGCGATCACGAAGGCCGATCTCACGGTCGCGATCGATACGCTCGGCCAGCCGATTCCGCTCGGCGACGTGCTGAAGGAACAGGAACAGACGTCGCGTGCGGCATCGGCCCAGCGCGTCGGCAAGCACGGCGCCGCGCAATTGAGCGCGAAGGCGAGTGCGGAAGCCGCATCGGGTGCGTCGGCGCCGCAGGCGGCGAGCGGGGCGTCTGCCGTCGCGGCATCGGGTGCGTCCGGCGCCGCTCCGGCTACTTCGGTTTCCTCTGCATCGATGGCCGCGCCGGCATCCGGCACGAGCGGTGCGTCAGGTGCATCCGGTGCGTCGGCGGCCGCCGCGCCCGCGAAGCCGTCCGGCCCGACCTATGCGTTCGGGCTCAAGGTCGACGGCCGCTACAAGAACGTGCCGATCAGCGGCACCGGCAAGGTGGGCGGCGTGCTGGCGATCGAGAGGTCGACGCAGCCGTTCCCGCTGCAGGCCGACGTGAAGGCCGGCGACACGCGGCTCGCGATCGTCGGCACGCTGACCGACCCGATGCATCTCGCGGCGCTCGACCTGCGGCTATGGCTGCAGGGCACGTCGATGTCGCACCTCTACCAGATTACCGGCATCACGCTGCCCGACACGCCGCCGTATGCGACCGAAGGGCGGCTGATCGGCAACATCAAGCAGGGCGCCAGCACGTTCCGCTACGAGGACTTCAACGGCCGCGTGGGCGGCAGCGATCTGCGCGGCACGCTCACCTGGGCGCAGCGCGAGCCGCGGCCCAAGCTGTCGGGCGAGCTCGAGTCGAAACTGCTGCAGTTCTCCGACCTCGCGCCGGTGATCGGCGCCGACACGGCCGCGAGCAAGGCCAAGCGCGGCGACACGACGCGCCAGCCGGCGGACCGCGTGCTGCCGGTTTCGAGGTTCCGCACCGAGCGCTGGAGCGCGATCGACGCGGACGTGAAGTTCACCGGCCGCAAGCTGATCAAGAGCCCGCAGCTGCCGATTACCGACCTGTACACGCACGTTCTGCTGCAGGACGGCGTGCTGACGCTCGAGCCGCTGCAGTTCGGCGTCGCGGGCGGCACGCTCGCGACGACCGCGCATCTGGACGGCAGCAGCACGCCGCTCAAGGGCCGCTTCACGCTGTCCGCGCGTCACCTGAGGCTCAAGCAGCTGTTCCCGACGCAGAAGGTGATGCAGACCGCGCTCGGCGAAATCAACGGCGACGCGTCGCTGTCGGCGACCGGCAACTCGCCGGCCGCGCTCGCGGGTACGTCGACCGGCGAAGTGAAGGCGCTCATCACGGATGGCCGCATCAGCCTGCTGCTGATGGAGGCGGCGGGGCTGAACGTCGCGAACGTCGTCTACGAGAAGCTGTTCGGCACCCGCGACGTGAACATCAACTGCGCGGCGATCGACTTCGTCGCGACCGACGGGATGCTCGACCCGAAGGTGTTCGCGCTCGATACGGACGATGCGCTGATCAACGTCGACGGCCCGGTCAACCTGCGCGACGAATCGATCGACCTGAAGATCCACCCGCACACGAAGGGTTTCCGGGTCTTCTCGCTGCGCTCGCCGCTGTATGCGAAGGGCACGTTCAAGAACCCGAAGGTCGGCGTCGACGCGGGTGCGCTCGCGCTGCGCGCCGGCGCGATGGTCGGGCTCGGCCTGATCAACCCGTTCGCGGCGCTGATTCCGCTGATCGCGCCGAGCAACAACCGCGACGTGCCATGCGCGGAGCTGTTCGGGCAAATGAAGGAGAAGGCGGCGCAGCAGCGCGCGGCGAAGGAAGGCAAGTAAGCGCACCCGAAGGGAGGCGCCGGCGCCGCGCGCGGCGGCCCGGCTGGCGGGGCCGGAACAGTGCGGTCGGCAGTTTCTCCGACACCTGCTAAAATACACGGTTTTCCGTCGATTTCTCTCTTACGGGACCTGCCGTGCTTTCTACTGCCAACATCACGATGCAATTCGGGCCGAAGCCCTTGTTCGAGAACATCTCGGTCAAATTCGGCGAGGGCAACCGCTATGGTCTGATCGGCGCGAACGGCTGCGGCAAGTCGACCTTCATGAAGATCCTGGGCGGCGACCTCGAGTCGAGCGCCGGCAACGTCGCGCTGGAGCCGAACGTGCGCCTGGGCAAGCTGCGCCAGGACCAGTTCGCGTATGAAGACGTCCGCGTGCTCGACGTCGTGATGATGGGTCACACCGAAATGTGGGCTGCGATGACCGAGCGCGACGCGATCTACGCGAACCCGGAAGCCACCGACGACGACTACATGCACGCGGCCGAGCTCGAAGGCAAGTTCGCCGAATACGGCGGCTACGACGCAGAAGCGCGCGCGGGCGCGCTGCTGCTCGGCATCGGCATCGAGGAGAAGTTCCACACCGGCACGATGGCCGACGTCGCGCCGGGCTGGAAGCTGCGCGTGCTGCTCGCACAGGCGCTGTTCTCGAAGCCGGACGTGCTGCTGCTCGACGAACCGACCAACAACCTCGACATCAACTCGATCCGTTGGCTCGAGCAAACGCTCAACGAGTACAACTCGACGATGATCATCATCTCGCACGATCGTCACTTCCTGAACTCGGTGTGCACGCACATGGCCGACATGGACTTCGGCACGCTGAAGGTCTGGCCGGGCAACTACGACGACTACATGCTCGCATCGGCACAGGCGCGCGAGCGCCAGGCCGCGGCGAATACGCGTGCGAAGGAACGCGTGGCCGAGCTGCAGGACTTCGTGCGCCGCTTCTCGGCGAACAAGTCGAAGGCCCGCCAGGCGACGAGCCGCGCGAAGCAGATCGACAAGATCAAGATCGAGGAATTCAAGCCGTCGTCGCGTCAGAACCCGTTCATCCGCTTCGAGTTCGAGAAGAAGCTGCACAACGTCGCGGTGGTCGCCGAAGACATCACGAAGAAGTACGAGCGCACGATCTTCCAGAACTTCAACCTGTCGGTTCAGCCGGGCGAGCGCATCGCGATCATCGGCGAGAACGGCGCGGGCAAGACGACGCTGCTGCGTTCGCTGCTCGGCGCGCTCGAACTCGAGCACGGCACGGTGAAGTGGTCGGAGAACGCGAACGTCGGCTACATGCCGCAGGATACGTACGAGGAGTTCCCGAACGACATCACGCTGATGGACTGGATCGACCAGTACCGCAAGGACGGCGACGACGAAACGATGGTGCGCGGCACGCTGGGCCGCCTGCTGTTCTCGTCGGACGACATCAGGAAGTCGGTGAAGGTGCTGTCGGGCGGCGAGAAGGGCCGCATGATCTGGGGCAAGCTGATGCTCGGCCGCCACAACGTGCTGCTGATGGACGAGCCGACCAACCACATGGACATGGAGTCGATCGAGTCGCTGCAGATCGCGCTCGAGCAGTTCGAAGGCACGCTGATCTTCGTGTCGCACGACCGCGAATTCGTGAGCGGGCTGGCGAACCGGATCATCGAAGTGCGCACGGACGGCACGCTGTTCGACTTCGGCGGGAATTACGAGGAGTTCCTGACGAGTCAGGGGCAGGAGTAAAACCGCCGGTTTGTCCCAAGACCACCGTTCATGTGTCCCGGATTGTCCCACGGAATTGTCCCGTTGGGACAACGTGGTGCTTCTCTCTAGAGGACACTAGGCGGGACGCGTAGGTGCTCGCTAGGAACACGGAAGGCCCACATCGGCAGATTGTCGGTGTGGGCCTTTTTCTATTGCTCATCGCGATGGCAACCCAAGGCCTGCAAGCACGCACCGCCTCGAAACATTAGCTGGTTGGCTTCCCGCACGTTTCGAATTAAAGTTCCCGTACTAATAAAGGCAGATAGGTCGAGATACGGGGTTATCGAATCATGGCGGCGAAATACAAGATCAATCCTTCGGGCTTTGCCCCCTCTAGACTCGTGCTGCTGTTCACCCCTGAAGAGTGGGAGCAGTTTGTAGAAGAGTGCTGTCTGTGCAACTCAGGGGGCGGTAAAGAATACACTTCCGTTAGGAGATTGGGCGGACCGGGAGACGCAGGCCGTGACATCGAGGCGCGGCTATGCGAACCGCGCACCAAAGGGCAATGGGACTTATTCCAAGGGAAGCACTACCAAAGCACAGTGTCCAGGTCGCAATTTTATCCTGAGCTGGCTAAATTTTTCAGGCATATCCATAACGGGACGTACCCAGAGCCGCGCTTCTATTTTCTGTGTGCGCCGAAGAATGCTGGTCCGGAGTTGTTTGACCTCATGAGCGAGCCTTTACGGATGAAGGCTGATTTTCTCGATGCTGTGAAAAAAGGAGAGGCAGGCCTCAAGGATGTTAAGCCAGAAATCGATACGGCATTGTTTACGCTAATAACCCGGTTTGATTTTTCTAAAATTCGCGAGTTTCAGATTCGTGACCTACTGACACTGCATGCTGAGAACCCCGCAGCTCATTTTAAGCGCTTCGGAATTGAGCCGGTCCGAGGGGACGACCCTAATGCACCGTCTGTGCCGACAAAAGAAGAGGACGTTTACATCCGGCAATTGATTGATGCATATGCTGAACATGCTGGTCACCCACTTACTGTTTTAGAAGTGCAAACGGCAGATGTCTATTCAGAACACTTTCAAGGGTGCCGCGAGGAATTCTATTGTGCCGAGGGGTTGCGTCGGTTTAGTAGGGATGTATTTTCTGGTGAGTTTGAAAAGTTGATGAGCGGAGTACATACTGGCATAAAGCGCGCGATAGCTAGCCCAAGCGTGAAGACGGGATTGGATCGTTTGGATAAGGCATTGTCGCTTGCTGGAGCGCTTAATGTTTCAGATAATCCGCTATCAAATCGACTCAGGCCGGGTGATTTGCCTGGGACATGCCATCATCTCGCAAATGAGGAAAGGGTGAAATGGGTAAAATAAATAAAGATACGCCATCTCCGTTTAACTCTCCTTTTGAAATTGGATTTCGGATGGTATATCTGCTTTCTGCGTTAGGTAGGCGAGGGGCGGACCTGCAAAAGCTCGTGTTGCTAGATTATGCAGTGATTTATTCGGAGGACCTTGGTGGCCCAGTCAGTCTTCATACCCCAGTCCCCTTTCGAGGCAGTGAGATTCATAGCCGCAGAGCCCTTCTTCAAAAATCTCTTCATCTGATGAGTATTAAAGGATTGGTCAGTGCTCGGATGGATTCCGATGGGATTACATACATCCCAGGTGAGCAATCGCGCTCGCTAGTTGCCAGTCAGACAGCGCAATATGCGAGGAAACTTGATGAGCGTTGTAACTGGGCGGCAGCGCGGTTTGGGGATGCCAAGTCAGACGAATTAACGGTGGCATTTCTGGCTTTGGGGCACCGCTGGGGCGCTGAGTTTGAAGCATTGAGTGCATAAGGCTATCCAATGGCAATCATATTAAAGCGCCTTGTTGTGCGTGGGGACGGAAAAGCGGACGCAGAGCTTACTTTCGAGTCTCCAGTTCAAATATTGAGGGGGCCTAGCGAAACTGGAAAATCTTACGTGTTTTCCTGTCTTTGGTACATGCTTGGCGGGTTGGACGCTCCGAAAGAAATACCACCTTATGGTGTAGGATACGATTCCGTATTTTTGGAATTTGAAAATCGTGACGGGGTGCGATATACAGTTGCCCGTGGTCTTGCTGGCGGTGGAGCTAAGGTCTATGGGTGCTCAATTGATGATTGGAATGCCAAGCCTGAACAACTTCTTGACGTTGAAGTGGGAGCCCTCATAGTCGAGCTGTCCGGAGCTGCGGGATTTCAGACCATGAGATCACAGAGTGAAAAAGCTCGGATGACTGCAGACGATTTCCGGTATTGGAGCTTATGGCCTGAGATACAGCTAATCAGCGAAGACCCACTAGCGGGGCCTAAACGTGATGTGCAGAGAACGAAGCGGGCTTCAGCTCTTGCTGTTCTTTTAACTGGTAAGGACGATTCCGCAATTGTTCCCGCGCGCGGAAAGGACGAGCTCTATATGGCTCGTGGCGGCGCTGAGGCTCTTGAGGAAGCCCTAGGGCGCGCCAAGGCTTCAATCGACCCCGCAATGGATAAGGGTGAAGTAAACGACGCGCTTGCTCGGGTAGATTCGGCGCTGCGGCGGATTGGCGAGCAGCAAGAGCTACGCGCTAAACGGTTGAGAGAGATTCGGCAGAGTATCAGTGTACATGCGTCTGAACTTCGTTCAGTAGAGAGTCGACTGAACTATTCGTCTGAAACTTTAGCTCGCTTCAGACTATTAGATTCCAAATACACGAGTGATCTCGAAAGGCTATCAAGCCTCGATGAAGGTGTATCCTTATTTGATGCACTGGAAAATGTACCATGCCCGCTCTGTGGCGCGTCTGGGGTATCAGAGGAGCATATGGCGGAGCTCAGTCAGATTGGTCCAGAGCAACAGCGTCAAGCGGTGAAAGCCGAAATGCACAAAATTGAACGGCTTGCTAGGGGGTTGCGCTCGGCTATCGTCACTGAGGAGAAGCGTCATGCTGGGTTCTCTCAGCGTGCAGAGAGCGCAAGAGGGATGCTCAGGGCTGTGGAAGAGATGGAAAAGACTGCATTAATTGACGTTCGGGACGACTTTGCTGAGAACCCTACGGAGCTCGCTTTAAGGCGCTCAGAGCTAACTAATGTTCTCAGATTGTTTGACGAAATTGACACGCTTGAAGTTGAAATTACCCGTCTGAGTGGGTTGTCTAAGGCGACGCGCGCGCCAATTTTAAGAAACTTGTCCGACGATGGTGGCAGTGTTGCGCAAAGTGTGCTTTGTATAGTGAATGCATGGGGATTGGGGGAGATTGCTTCGGTGGGGTTTGATGTAGAGGGATATGACTTTACATTTAATGAGAGAAAGAGAAGCAGTTATGGAAAAGGTGTTAGAGGGATACTGACTACGGCGATTGTTATAGCTTTGATGGAGTACTCCTTGGAGAGGGGGCACCCGCATTTGGGAATGGTGGTCGTAGACTCGCCACTCAAAGCCTATGCTGATCCTGAGTCTAATGAGATTCGGGATGTACCGCTTCAGACCGTCAGGGAGCGTATGTATCGGTGGTTATCAAAGTGGACTGGGCTTGGCCAGATTTTCGTGATTGAGAATGAAAAAGTCCCTGATAATTTGCGCGGGAAGATGCCCATCCATGAATTTAGTGGCAAGGCCCCGAGTGCTCGCAGGGGATTTTATCCTGTCGGATGATTCGCCGAAATGTACTGGGGAAATTTCCGAGGGGGTATCTGATAAAGTCCCGACGCGAAATTCCCCCCGGTGGCCCTCCCGTTTCCACGCGCGAGTGCACCACGCGCAGCCCTCTAAACGCGCATCAGGTAACGCGCACGAAACCCTGACGCACGCGTGCGCATCTAAATAGCTCGCAAGTGTCTAGGCCGCGAGCTCTGCGCGCGCCGTTGGAAGATCGATGTAAGATTCTCCAAAAAAGAGGGTTCTACCATCTGGGGTAAGAATGAAAACAAAGAAAGCCACTGTCATTGGATGCGCAGTTTTGCTTGGGTTATGCGGTCAAGCGGCCAGCGCCGCCAATTGGATAACCATCGTTGACGCGGAGAATGTCCAGGTAGGGATTGACGCTGAGTCAGCGCAGTTCTCCCCTGATGGCACGAAAGCGCGCGGCTGGGTCCGCAATCAATACTCGCCTGCCGTTACCTACGATGGCCATCAAAAGGTGTCGATGGCGATGATGCAATACGTTGTTGACTGTCGACTCAACACGTTTGCAGTTGTCGATGGGGCAGTTTATGACTCAGGCGGCGCTATGGTGGCACGCCAATCCTTGGATGCAAACCCGAAGGAGCCGATTCCAGGGTCCGTCGCTGACAGCGTTAAGAAGGCGCTTTGCGGAGTTGCTGCGCTCCATCCCCACGGTTAGCGGGGGCATCACTTCGGGGCATAGCTAGAGGTCCAAAACCGTTCCCTTTCGGACATGGGCTGTCAGGTATGTCCGAAAGTGAGCTTGTAAACTATTCGGACATAGCATAAGATTCGTACATCTCTTTCGTACAGGCTTCCGCTATGTCCCGCGTCTTCGCTTACTGCCGTGTGTCCACCCATGACCAATCCACCGAAAACCAGCGCCTAGAGATTGAGCGAGCCGGGTTCGCTATCGACAAGCGGCGCATCGTGGAGGAATCCATCAGCGGCTCTGTAGCTGCCTCCGAGCGCCCCGGCTTCACTCGCTTGATTGACCGCATGGAATCAGGCGATATCCTGGTCGTGACCAAGCTGGACCGGCTGGGCCGCAATGCGATGGACGTACGGGCCACGGTGGAGGCACTGGCGGGCCAGGGGGTGAAGGTCCATTGCCTTGCCTTGGGTGGGGTGGACCTGACTAGCGCAGCAGGGAAGATGACGATGCAGGTACTGAACGCCGTAGCCGAGTTTGAACGGGACCTGTTGATTGAGCGGACCAATGCAGGCATCCAGCGAGCGCGTACCGAGGGGAAGCAGTTCGGCAGGCCATCGGCATTGACCAGTGAGCAGCAAGCGGAGGTGGCTGGGCGGCTGGCCAAGGGGGAGGCTGTAGCGGCGCTGGCGCGGGACTTTAAGACCAGCCGTCAGACCATCATGCGGCTACGGGAGAAGGTGCAAGCAGGCGGCTGAGGAACTGGCTACTCCAGCCTTCAATTAGCCATAGTGCTGCTCTCGATGGCAATTCGGACAAAGGGCGATGGCATTGGCCACAGTGTCATGCCCGCCTTGTGCAAGGGGGAGCACGTGATGGACCTCTAGATAGGGCCGCCCCGTGGACTTCCTTTGAAATGGTGCTGGTTTCCCGCATCCACCGCAGATACCGCGCGCTTGGTGCAGCACTTCAGCAATCACGTCCGGATTGCGATCAAATACGCGGGTTAGCACATACCGTTCAACCGGTTTAGTCTGGGCCTGCTCAAGGCGCTGGCGTCTAGCCTTCTCGCTATCTCGCAGGGACTTCGCCACCTCGCCATCGAGTTGCAGCTGAGCGCGCGCGAAGCCGTCTCGCAAATCAATCGTCAAGTCCGGTTTGCAGCCGCCGCAGGGTTCCACTCGGGCCGTCCCGTTAGGGATATTGTGCTCTGCCCATCGCAGGACCGCGCGTGGATCAAGCGAGCAGACCTTGGAATAATCGCCGCCGGTAAATGGAGCAGCCCCTGTGCTGCTCGCCGTATTGTCTTTGAGCTTACACCGCGCGGTGTGGAGCTTGTGCGTGTGGCTCTCCCACGGAGCCCTGATATTCAGCACGAACCCCTCTGGGTTGGTCGATACCCAAGACCGATACTCGGTTTCTTTATTTTGGAAGTGGGTTACGGTCTCAACGGAGGCCAACTCGCGATTAGCTTGCATCGGGCGTCTATCGTGTGAATAGTTCTGGTAGGGCTACTGCGGGGCGATATTAGCGCATCCGTTTAACTTTGCCGCTTTTATTCAGAGCGTGACACCGGTTTACCTCAGCGCGTAAACTTTTGGTTCCATAACGAGAGCCGCAGAGAACGCCATGACTGAAATCACGCAGCCCACACCGGAGCAAATCCGCAAGATTATCCAGAAGCATGGGATCACACGCAGCGAAGCTGCCGCGCTGGTCCACGTTAGCGTCAACGCGTGGCACAAGTGGAGCGCCAGCGAGGGGAGTGGCGATCATCGCGCCATGCCGCTGGCTGCTTGGGAACTGTTGCTGTTGAAGTTGGGCGAGCACCCAAGCAAGAAGCTGATTGACCTATAACCCCATTGGGGGTATCTTGTTCACAACGGTAGCGCATCGGGCGCGCCGATAACTTAGCGAGTTAGCGAATGTTCCAGATCACCATCAGCACCCGCCGTTTCTCCCTCAGCATCGACCAGCACGCCGCGTCCCTCCGCATCGGCTCCCGTGAATTCCTGCTGCTCCGTGACTACGTTGAGCGCAACCGTAAGCCCCGCCTGTTGGAAACCTTCCGAGACACGGAAGCCCGTAGCTGGGAGGCGCTGGTGATGCGCCGCTGGTTGGTCTCCAGCTCGCCCGCCTGAGCCCCTGAGCACGGCTGATAGGTCAGCCAACAGCACCCCTAGAAGCGCCTCCCGGAAACGGCTGGCGCTTTTTTGTTTCCATTCGGCTGAATCGTAAGCCGGGTAAGGGTTTCCGGGCGGTTCGCCCGTCTATCCCCCGACTCTCGCTCTAAGCGCCTCTCTAGCCCTTTCCCGATGGGGCAGTGCGGGGATTCGCAGGCTTAAACCCGCACGTGAGCTAAACCCACACTCTCGCCCCACACGCTGGAGGGGCGCGGCATGGCAGGGCCTAAACCCTGACTCTCGCAAGCAGCCCGCCTGGGTGTTTCTGAGCGCGTCTGAGCACACCTGTTTTTTGAACCTCCGCACTTCTCGCTTCCATGCCCACCGGGCAGGGTTGGTCGCGTCCATTCTCCGCCCACCATAAGGACCCTCTATGACTCCCTCCACGCTTCCATCCGGCTGGCCTCCGGTTTCCCCATCCGGCCGTATCACGTACCGCCCAGCGACTCCCGAAGATGCTGCGGAGCTGGCCCCTAAGCTGCGCCAGTCGGACATCGCTGAGATGGCGCTGACCTGGGCCGGTTCGCCCGAAGCTCGCCTTGCGGAATCTGTCCGGGTATCAGATGAGTCCTGGGCGCTGCTGATCGATGGTCAGATTGAGGCCGTGTTTGGTCTCGTCCGTTACCCGAAATGGAGCGTCCCCTGGATGCGCTGTTCCGCTGCTGTTGGTCTGCATGCGCGGGAGCTACTGGCACACGGCCGCGCATGGCTGAACAGTGTTCGCGACCCCCGCGCTCCGTTTGCTAACACCGTGGCAGCGAGCAACGCGGAAGCTCACAAGATGCTGGTGCGGCTGGGTTTTGTCATTGGCGATACAGCGCCTGAACAAGGCCCTCCGGGGAGCTTCCGTTACTTCTACGAGGTGCCGCGCCGTGTGTGAACCAGCGAGCCTCAGCCTCACCACCATGACCATTGCGAGCATGGCCATGAGTGCCGCTACTGCGGCAGCCAGCTATGTGAGCCAGAGCCAAGCAGCGAAGCGCCAGAGCGACGCCGCTCAGGCCGCATATGACTCGCAAGTTACCCAGACGAAGAACGAGATGACCCAGCAGAGTCAGGCAGCGGCCGAGCAGATGTCCGAGCGAGCCCGCCAGGCGATGATCGAAACGGGTCATCTCCAGGCGCTGGCTGCTGACTCAGGGACTAACGGCGGGGGCAGTAACGACCGCGTAGGTAACGAAGCCAACTTCAACGCTGGCCAGGACGTGGCAGCTATGCAGGCCAATGCGTCGTCTCAACAGCGGCAGATGGTCAACCAGCTCAGTGGCAGCTACGCACAAGCAGCCTCACGAACAGCCAGCATCCAACAGCCGAGTCTCGTCGGGACTGGCCTCCAGATTGCTGGTGGCGCGCTCAACGCATACACCTCCCAGGAATCCATCAAGAACCGCGTTACGGGCGGGGTTCCTGGCTCAAACGCATTCGGTTTCAAGATGCCTGGATCACCGACCTAACGACCTCACACCACTATGCCGCAATCTCCAAATTCCCCGCAGTCCATCACCAGTCGCCCTGAGGTTCCCGTTACGGGCCGTCAGGTGTTCTCCCAGCCTCAGGAGCGGCCGGTGGACACATACGCAGCACCGCAGCAGGATGCAACGCTTCACGGGCTTCTTACAGGGCTCCAGACGTTCAACCCCGCACTGCAGGAGTACGTCAACCTGGAGAACCAGAAGGACGCCACACAGGCCTTCAAAGCGGGCACCTCAGCAGGCCAGCTCAGTGACGCGGGGCTCATCGACGCGCAAACCGGAGGCATCAAGGTTCCGCCTCCGTCTGCGGACTCCCGCGTGGACCCAGCGTTCAACGACACGTTCGCTCAGGGCTATCGCAACGCGGTGGGCCTGAAGATTGGCAATCAGGTTCAGTCGGACATCTTGAGCGCCTACCAGGAGCACAAGAACCAGGACGGGTTCGACCCGGAGAAGTTCCTCCACGAGCAGGTAGCGCAGCACACGGCTGGCCTCACGGACCCCGCGATTGTCGACCAAGTATCCAAGAGCGTTGCTACGACGGCCGATAGTGTCCGCAAGGACTACGCTCAGGTGCAGTTCCAGCGCCTGAAGGAAACCGCATTCGGCAACTTCTCCGCTGTAGCTGATGGTGTCCTGGACCCGACCAAGAGCCTCCAGCAGATGTGGGATGGGGTTCAGCAGACGCTGGAGCCGATGCGCGGTCAGATGGGCATGATGACCCGCCCTGAGATGGCTGACATGCTCCTGGACAAGATCAACAATTTGTCCTCGCAAGCTGGCGGCCGTCCGGAACTGTTCGACCTGTTCACGCAGTTCAAGGACCCGCACACGGGCCTGACGCTCCAGCAGATGAACCCGAAGATTCAATCAGAGGCCACCCGCCTCCAGCATCGGGCGCTCGAAGAGCAGAACCAGCGCATCGAGCAGGCTCAGCAAACGGACTTCTTCAAGAGGACCGTAGCGGATGAAGAGGCCGCGAGTCAGGGCAAGCAACCTGACATCAATGACTTCGTGAACCGCATCGGCTCGCTGAACCAGTTCAAGAGTGCGAGCGCGGCGCTGGGTGAGTATCGACGCCTTCAGGGACTAGCCGATAGCGCGTTGCAGGCTCAGCAAGCAGTGCGCGCGGTTAGCACGGGGACCGCTTGGGCGCTAGGCCAAAAGGAGGCTCAGTCAGCACTTGATTCAATCCAGGAGCCAGCAGTGCGGGCCATGCTAGGTGCTGCTAGTGCTGTCGAATCGGGGGATTTTTCTAGAGTGCCAGCCGTGCAGCAAGCGTTAGATCAAATCATCCGGACTACGTCCCTGTCTGGCCGCAGCGACATCGCAAACAGCAAGCTCAAGGCCCTCATTGATGGGACGGTCAATGCTGCTCCAACGAGCGACGGGTGGATTTCTAGCCAGTTTCGAATTGCCGCGTCCCTTTACGCTCATCTACCGGACCAAATGAGGGCACTCTATTTTGATGAGAAGGCGGGCAATCTGTTCCGTACATATACGAAGCAGGTTGCGGCTGGTGTATCAGATGGAACGGCATACGAGACGGCGTATCGGACGTTATCGCCTGAAGCGCAGAAGCGCGCGAATGAGCTCACCAATGATCCGCAATGGAAGATTCAGGTGGCCAAAGATGTATCTGGACTAACTACCGGACTACTTCAGCGGGTCTGGATCGTCGGGAGGCTTTTCGGAGGTGCACCGCAAAACGAAGAGGCAACCAGTACATGGGCGCGCCTTCAGCTCCACGACTACTATTTACGCAACCCAAGCGCTACGCAAGATCAAGCCAAGGCGTGGATTCAGCAACAGGTTCAATCAAATTTCGTTTACGACTCGGTAAACAAAATGGACCTTCAAGTTCCTCCAAATCAGGCGAATGAAAGAACGCAGGAGGCCATTGCCGACTATCTAGAGAAGGCGCGCGATCAGGCTCGCGAGAAGTCCGGTGAGGACGTGAACCCTGGCCTGATCTACGGTAGGGACGGGAAGTACACGCTGGCCGCGTTCATCAACGGGGCTCCGGTTCACAAGCTGGCGGATGTTACGTTCGGCCAGATCATGCAGGAGGCTGCCGCCACTAAACTGCTTACCCAGGACGAGCGTGCTCTGATGTCGTCACTGCACAAGAAGCTGGTCGCTGGAACGGCCACTCCACAGGACCTCATCGAGAATTCCGCAGTGCTCGCGAAGGCGTACAACCTCAACCAGATCAATGACACGATGCGTGGACAAATTGCGAAGGTTCGGGAGGGCGCATTCAATGGGGCGCTGAGTAACGTATTCAACTTTCCGACTGCGCCCGCGAGCTTTGCAGGGCTGTCGGGTTCTCGCCTCACCGGTCAGGGCTCGAAGATTCAAGTGAAGCAGGCCGAAGATTTCCTCTTCAGTGTCAGTCGACTCAATCCGCTCGAATCCACCAGCTTGGCAGCTTCGCTCACTGCGATGGGCGAAGGACTGGTACTCAAGGCAACGCCTGACCCGAACCCTAAGGCGGGCTTGAATATCGGCTACGGCTACAACCTCAGGGCGAATGACGCGACCATCGGAGAGGACTTCCGACGGGCAGGGATTCCGCCAGCCTCCATCGACGGTATCAAGGCAGGTACTGTTCAGATTACCCCTGAGCAGGCCGCGCGGCTCCTAGAGGTATCGCTACCGCGTTATGAACAGCGAGCCAAGCAAGCCGTGGACGCCGCCCGTCCGGGGCTTTGGTACACGATCAGTGCGGGCCAGCGTGCTGCATTGACCGATGTGGCGTATCAGGTCGGGGATGTGGGTCAATTCCAAAAGGCCATTGGAGCCCTTGCTCGCAAGGACATCGGGGGCTTTAACGAAGCGCTGAAAGTCACCTACTTGGCTGACGATGGCACCCGCCGCGAAGACCAGCGTAGGAACAATCTTCGTTCTCTGATGATTAACGGTATCTCAGCCTGGACACAGGGACTCGCGGAAGCAAAGCGAACTGCGAAGTAGCCCTGTCCATCCGATCCAGCCCATGCCGCCCCGCCAGTGATGGTGAGGGCGGCTTTTCTTTTTCTATCCCAGGAAACCTATGAACCAACGTAACGAAACCCTCGTGGCTCTCGATGGAGCCTTTGCGCCGCTGCTGGCAGTCGTGGCCATAGCCACGGACGGGGCCGCAGTGTTCAACGATGACGGCACAACCGTTCGAGCTCAGAGCCCCTTCGAGCTCGCATCGATCATCCGCAGTAACCCACCCGTCGCCATCGCGAAACGTGAAGGCGCAGCGCGGTGGGCGTGGGGCTTCCCCGGCTGGGAGAAGCATCTGGATGACCTTCAGGTTGCGGGGTTCGGGGAACACGCGGGAATCTCGGATGAGTTCCTAGCGCTGGCTGGATTTGATCGGCACGAGCTGGCCAAGGAACTGGCGGTGCTGGAGGGCCTGGGGCACGTTGCATTCGTCGTGCGGACCGGCCATGCAAAGGAGGGCGCGTGAGCAACGTGGAGCTGCTTCCCTGGGAAGGGGAGGATGAGCTGGCCGAGGTCAAGGCTCAGGCGTTGGCCGCTCAGCATGCATGCTTGGCGAATGGCGGCAGGCCGGTAGAGACTGAGGCTCAGCCCGATGTCTCCGCGAATGAGTGCGCGCACGATCAGGGCCGCTCACACATCGATACCGCACCACCGGACCTCCCGGAAATCAGCGCGTTCGTCCGCAGCCTGGGCGGGCTCAACAGCGTGGCCATCTTCAAGAACCTTCTTGCCGCTGACCTGCTGACCCACAGAGCGGGCCACTATCAGCAGCGCTCCCGGAGGCATGGCGATGCGGAGTGGTTCCGTAGCGTCAGGGTGGGCCGGAGCCATGCGCTGTATGTCACGCCCGCCGGTCAGGAGCTAATCAAGCAGCTCAAGAAAGACGGGAGGTTGACCAAAGCATTGACCAAACAGCCACTCACGCCGCAGCAGAAGAAAGCACGGGAGAAGGCGCGCAAGGTGGCGAGGGATAAGCGAGAGGCGGAGAGGGCGGCGCTGGCTGCAAATCAGCCGGCCGTCCTGGCCAAGCTCGAACAGACCATCGAAGAATGTATTCAGCGACGCGGGGCGCTTCGTGAACGGCTGTCGCTGCGCAGCCTGCCGCTAGCAGGCTAGTCAAGATTCGGCTGAATTTCAAGGAAAGATGCGCGCGCAACGAATGGCATCGAGTCAATTTGAGCCCTCACTTCGGTGGGGGCTTTCGTTTTTCTAGAGAGGACGGATATGGAGGCGACCATGGGCGAGTCCCGTGATAGACACTTGAACAGCCATCGCGTGGCCCGTAATCCACTGCTCAAGGACCTTGTACTGTCTATCGTGAAGGAAGCTGAAGACCACGAACTGGCATCTGGGCTGAGGCAGAGGAAGCGTAGACCGGACGATCAGCGCGTATTTGAACGTCAGGTGGAATGCCTGATCTGCGAGGCATTGCTCCCAGATGTGTGCGGGCGAACGGGGTGGATCACGGTTACTCGCTCCAAGCGGATTCTGGGCTATAGAAACCGCTATCAATCAGAGGTAATGGCCAAGACCTTGCCTGACGTTATGGACCTGCTGGCGTGCCCGAAAATCGGCCTGCTGGAGGTTTCCTTGGGGATGGTCAACCCGTTCGGCAGTATGAACCTTCAGACCACGTTCAGATCATCATGGCGGCTCATTGAGCGCGCGTCAGGATTGAACCTGGGCTATGCAGACTTCGAGCGGGATGACGCGGAAGAGGTCATCATTCTCAAGGCGTCGAAGAAGGCGGGGATGAGTAGCTGGATTCAGTACATCGACGATGACGCAACGTGCGGCTTGCGCCAGCAGGTTCAGACCATCAATGGTTGGCTGAGCAGCGCTGACATTGAGCTGGCCGGTGATGTGCCAGGAATTTCCGTCCACGACCGGAAGATGACTCGCAGTTTCAATAACGGGACCTTCGCGCACGGCGGGCGGCTCAGCGGCGGATTCTGGCAGAAGATGACCAAGGGGCAGCGCAAGGTTGTTTGCATTGATGGAGCGCCTACGGTGACGCTCGACTACAAGCAGATGGGGCCATCCATCCACTATGGTCTTGAGGGGATTCCGTTCGCTGGTGATGCCTATGCAGTGCCGGGATATGAATTTCACCGCGCGGGAATCAAGAAGGTCTTTGGTGCAATGACCCACGCGGGAAATAGGTTCAATCGACTCGATGACCTGGAGGCCGGTGCCTTACCTACAGGGGCAAGCCTATCGCGGGTTTGTCGGGACATCGAGACTTACCATGCGCCGATTGCTCATCGCTTCTATTGCCGGTCGGGGATGGAGGCTATGAGGACCGAAAGCGATGTTATCGTCGGCGTGATGTTGGAGTTGAGGGCTCTGGGAATTGTTGGCCTACCAATCCATGACGCAGTGCTGGTCAAGGAAGACGAAGCAGGCTTAGTGGAGGACGTGATGAGGTTGGTATTCACTCAGCACACGGGCAGTAGCGTAGCCATCAGCAGAGAGAGATGAGAGGGGCGGGGATATACACGGTAGTCGTCACCAGTCCTTCGCTACCCAGCCGTCCATTATCATAAGTATATTGATCCGGGGCTCCATAAGAGGGGCCCGTAACGCAGCAGGCACCTGACAACAAGGAAGGGGCATGGAGCTCAACCAGTTGGTGTTGTGCAAGCAGTTGTACAGCGAAGCGGAGTCGTTCATGTCTCGGAATGAAGCGGTCGCGTCCGGACTGGCCGTTTCTATCGCTCAAGACGCGGTAGAGCTTTTTCTTAGGGCGGTTATCAAGCAGCTACCCTCTACTGGGCAGAAGCCGCCAGAAGAGTTCATTAAATGCATGGATTACATTGACGCGTCAGCGGGTGGGCACGCGAAAACACCGTTTAGAGCTCGCATGACTGACCTGAACAAGGCAAGAGTGAATTTCAAGCATTACGGACTGGTTCCCAGCGCGGCAGACGCGGTGCGTTTGCTGGGCTATGTGGATCAGTTCTTTGAGGTCGCAACTCCGCAGTTTTTTTCGTGCGAGTTCTCCAGCGTGTCTCTGTCCGACTTGATTACTTCGCCAGAGGTCAGAGCGAAAATCAAAAGCGCGGAGCTTGCGGAGAAGGAGGGCGATATCGCCGAAGCGCTTGCGACATCGGCCGAGGCCGTAGAGTTGGCGGCCAGCGCTTTGATAAAGCGGCTTCAGCCTGGCGGTCCGGACGTCATTCCGAGCCAACTGGTAGGTGCGCTGGGACAGCACGGCGCGGGGGAACTAGCTCGCTATATGCACTACCATCTCGAAGGCGCGAACCGCTCAGCGCTTACGCTCGCTTTGCCGCTGAACTTGAACGATGTGCTGCGGTTCAAGGCGACTGTGCCTTCTTTGATACGACTTGGCGATGGCGCATTCGCAAGAAATCAGAGAGTGGGAACGGAAACACTGAGTATTGCTGACGCGACATTTGCCGTAAGCTTTGCAACCCGCTACGCGCTGGCTATAGATTCGAGAATGCCCACCAGGCCGCTGAGTTCGATAGAGCAAGCTGCTGCTACTGCCCCCCTCGGGGGCTACCTTCTGGTTTCGCCTTCCACTTAATCCGGCAACTCTGTCCATTAGGCTCCACGGGGGCAAGATACGTGTCCGAAGAGGGCACGGAGTTGAACGTTGGCGTTTTAGTGGAGCGCTCGTGGGGTGGGTTTTACGTGTCCCATATGAGCGTGGTTGGGAGCAGCGGAAACTGTTCCAGTGGGGCACCTTTAGCCGAGCCGTCCCAGCAGACTCCTAGGGTCCAGGTGCGTGTAACGGTTGAGCATCTGAAGTGTCTTGTGGCCGCTGATGGTTCGGGCCTCCACCATGTTGAATCCCTTCTCAAATAGACGGGAGACGGCCTCATGCCGGAAGTCGTGGAATGTGAAGTCCTCCATGCCGCACGCTATGCGGGCCTTCTTGAAGCGCCTCGCAATGCTCCCCTTCAGGATGTCGAACACGTACCTGTCGGGATTCCTTGGGAGCGTTCGGAGGGCCGCAACTGCCACGCTGGATAGGGGCACCGTGCGGGGCTCTCCGTTCTTCGTATCGGGGAGATACGCGAGTTGGCCATCAAGGTCCAGGTTCTGCCAAGTGAGCGTGGATATCTCCCCGCGTCTCATCGCAGTTTCGACCGCGACGATTACGGCGACCTTGAGCAAGTGGTCTCCGGTCCGTTCGCACCAGTCGATGATTTTGGCGTACTCACCCGACCTTAGGCGGCGGTCTCTAACGTTGCCCTGCTTCATTCGCCTCATGGCTTTCCTGGGGTTCACAACGTCTTCATAGCCCCAATCAGCGCGCGCCACTTCGTATAGGTGTGAGATAAACGCAATCTCGGTGCGTATGGTAGCGATTTTGATTCCCTGTGCTAGGCGCTGATTCATGTACGCGGTTAAGTCCGCCCCTCGGATGCTGTAAAGGAGGCGGTCTGCTAGGGGATGTCTGAGCCATCGTCTGATGACGCCCATCTCCGTATGCGCGCTCTTCTTGTGGGGGGTTACTTCCTTGGCGTACCTCTCAATGGCCTCTCTTACCGTGAGGTCGCGGCGTGGAGCTGGGGGCGGGACGAAATCGACATGCATGCTTTGTTTTTGTCGGCGCTCGTCGCGCGCTGCATGTCCACTCATGCGCGGGAGATGGAGCCGTAACCACTGCTCAGCCTCATCATAGGTGTCACGGGTCCGAGTCTTTACCTTGCCATTCGGATAGTGAATGCCGGCCTGGAAGCGCCCGCTAGGGAGTTTGATGATGTGCTCCATTGCTGCCCCTGTGGTGGATTGTCAGGGGATGCACCGTAGCAACGGGAGGAGGGCTTGCGGAA
>NZ_CAJPGZ010000030.1:0-57599 GCF_905339865.1 Burkholderia sp. BCC1993
TGACTGCTCGGCCACGCCGTTCACCTCGTTCATCGTGCGCAGCAGGTCACGCGACGTCGCGAAAATTTCGCGCGACGTCGCGCCGATCTCGGTCGTCGTCGCCGCGGTTTCATTGGCGGTCGCCTGCTGCTCGCGCGATGTCGCCGCGATTTCGGCGACCGACGTCGTCACCTGCAGCGACGACTGCTGCGCCTGCGACACGAGGCTCGCGAGCTGTTCGGCCATCCGGTTGAAGCCGTCCTGCAGCGTGCCGAATTCGTCGCTGCGGCGCAGGTCGAGCCGCTGCGCGAGGTTGCCGGTGCGCATTGCGTCGTGCACCTCGACGAGCCGCGCCATCGGCCCCGTGATCGCGCGGAACAGCGCATAGCCGGCCGCGAGCGCGACCAGCAGCACGACGCTCAGCGCGGTCGCGAGCGTCGCTTCCGCCGTGTTGACCGACGTGCGGATCTGCCGTGCCGAATCGTCTGCCTGGCTGCGGTTTTCGTCGACCAGCGCGTCCGCGACACGGACTACGTTCTCCCACGCCGTCGTCACGTGCGCGAAGTTGGCCTGCGCAGCCGCGCGGTCGCTCGCCGCCGCATGCGCTGCGTCGTTCAACAGCGGCAGGTACTGGTCGTATGCGGCCCGGAGCGCGGCGAAGCGCGCCTTGTCGTCGTCGCGGAACAGCGTCGCCTCGTATTGCGTCGACGCCTGATCGAAACGCCGCAGCGCTTCCGGAATCCGGTCGAGATCGCGCTTCGTGCCGTCTGCATCGCCGTCGCTGAAGATCGCGCGTTCGACCACCGTATAGCTTTGATTGGTCGCGGCGCGCAGCGACGTCGACAGGTACAGGCCCGGCACCGAATCCCGCTGGAGGCTGTCGGCAGCGGCGTCGATCGCCGTCAATCGGGTGTATGAAATCGCGGCCATGACCAGCATCAGCACGAAGATCGCGCCGAAGCTGAGCACGATGCGCGTGCCGAGCGTGAAGCGTCCGCCGCGCAGCAGGGCTGGCAAAGGGGGCGTGCCGGCGCGGGGCGTCGCAGTGGCCATGTCTATCTCCCGTAGGGCTTGGGTCGTCTGGATTCGGCGGCGCGAAGTGCAGAGAAAACGATTCGGTCGCGGGTCGGCGCGATCAATCGAATCGTTCCGGATGGGTTCCGATTGCCGACGCCCCGCATGCTGTCATGCGGCGCGTCTGATCGCAATCGAATTTTTTACGCATTGAGCCATGCTTTTTTCATCCCATTAAAGATAGGTCAATACGCAGACGTTTGCGGAAATTTGAAAGAGAGCAGGGGTAGGTTGCTGCCGGTATTTCGGCTGGCCGGCCGACGACGAGGCATCGGCGGCCTGAAATGCGGAACAATGACCGATGATCGAATCGTCTGAAATCTAATTGAAATGTTTCCGATATGGGGATGTGAGCATGATTATCGATTTTCGTGCCGCCCAACTCGTGAAAGCCACGCAAAGACTCTGTAAGTTGGTGAAGAGGCGGCGGGAGAATGAAGCGATGAAGAAGACAAAATAGCTATATCAAGTTGATGAGTGCATGCCACGTGTCTTCCTCAAGAGTCGCTATCCTTATCAGATAACTTCGTTGGCTGTGGGAGAGTCAGTCGAACCATGCCATGTGGCGAGGCGTTCTTTGAGTATGGCGCGATGACATACCGCGTTCATCTGATGTCTCGGCAACGCGAAGTGCTGCTGGATCGGGCCGACGCATGAGAGAAATGCCAGTGTGCGTCGCGCATCGCGAAATCCGCACATCTGGCGTTCGCGCCTGCGGGTCGGCTGATGGCTATTCTCGGCCCGGTTGCTCATGCGTGCAGCCGCTTTGACGAAAACGTGCTTTACCTGAGCGACCTTGTCGGTCGCGCGAAACCGCGGAGCCGCCTGCCGTGCCGGTTGAAGCCGATTCAGCGCCTTCTCCTTCAGGGCGAGATCGGCTTCCATGTAGATGTGCGTCGTGTCGAGATGCTCATGGCCGAGCCAAAGCGCGATCACGCTCATGTCGCCACCCGACTGCAATAGATGCATGGCCGTCGTGTGCCGGATGACATGGGGCGAGACGTGTTTCGCGCACGACGAGGTGAGGCATTGCCCCGTCCAGATGCACATCCGAGACCTCGAGGCGCAGTGCTTCGCCGATGCGCAACCCGGCACTCGCCAGCGGGCCCAACACCGTGACATAGGCATTTGCACGCAACCCGCCGCGCGGCCGCGCGTTTGCCGCCGCCTCCAGAATCGATCGCAGTTGCTCCGCATTCCAAATGAAGGGAGGCGTTCGAATCGGGGATCGCAGGAGGTGGTCGTCGGGGACAGCAGTCGCAGGATCGGCGACCTGCACGAAGCGCAGAAATCCGCGTACCGTACTGAGAACAGCGAACTGTGTCTGCGGCGCGCGGGGAACCCGCATGATCCATGAGAGCACGTGATCGACCCGGACGGGCTCGCCAGGATGTTCGATGGCGTAATCCCGCGCGAATTGCGTCAGCACGCCGTGGTGGGTTTGCCGGTAGCGCAGCGACTCGCGATGATCAAGGTATTGGGCGAGCTGATTCTCCAGTTCCTCGGGCTTCATGCTTGCTCTCCCGGCCATGGCATGGCGATACGCGAGAGCGCCGGCAGGGAGGAGCAGATCACCATCCCCCGCCCCCAAACCCCGTACCGGCAACCACCAGGCAAACTGTACCGGTACTGTACAGAAAACCGTCGCTACACTGACTCCATCCCAGTCCCGAACACGAATGGAGAATCCGCGATGGACTTCCTCACCCTCAGCGCATTGCCCGCCGGCATGCTGTTCGCGCTCGTCACGTCGATCACGCCCGGCCCGAACAACACGATGCTGCTCGCGTCCGGCGTCAATTTCGGTTTCCGCCGCACGATGCCGCACCTGTTCGGCATCAGCATCGGCGTCGCGATCCTGATGCTGTGCGTCGGCTTCGGTCTCGGCGAAGCATTCCGCCGCGTGCCGGTCCTGTACACGATCCTCGAAGTCGCGAGCGTCGCGTACCTGCTGTACCTCGCCTGGCGCATCGGCACGTCCGGCGAAGTGAAGGCGCAAGGCGCCAAGCCGCGGCCGATGACGTTCCTCGAAGCCGCCGCGTTCCAGTGGGTCAATCCGAAGGCGTGGATGATGGTGCTGACCGCCGCGACGACGATCCGCCTGTCCGCCGACTACGGGATGAACGCCGCGTGGATGGCCGTCGTGTTCATCCTGATCGGCTTTCCGTGCATCAGCCTGTGGGCCGCGTTCGGCCAGGGCCTGCGCCGCTTCCTGTCGAACCGCCGCGCACTGCGCATCTTCAACGTGACGATGGCCGTGCTGCTGATCCTGTCGCTATATCCGCTCGTCGCGCATCTGCTGCCGCAGTAAGTGCTCACAAGCACACCCGTTGAGCTTCACGCCGTGCAGGCGTACCCTTTTGGTACGGGCGCGCGCAATCGCTACGGCGGTTGCGCCGCATCTGCATGGAGGTGGCCGATGAAGCCAATGCTGAAGACCGGCGAGCACATCGAGGGCATGCACTGGATCGCCGAGTACCACCCGCTCACGCACGAGATCCGCGTGCTGCGCGAAAACATCGAAGTGGGTACGTACTGCGCGCCGCCCACGCTGTTCGGCGACGAGGAAGCGCTGGGCGCTGCGAACCTTGCCGATCATCGCAGCCAGGAGGCCGCGCTGCGCGCGTATCTGCGCAACTTCGTCAAGGAACACGACGCGGAGGAGTAGCGGCGCGGCGGCCGGAAAGGCGACGGGCCGCCGAAGCGGCCCGGTCTGTCGTTGCGTGTGAGTTGTCTTACGACCCACCGCAGCATCCCGAACACACGCAGGGCCAGCGCATCGCTCCGGCCCCGAATCCGTTCAATGCCCGAGCGACTCGATCTTGCCGGACGGCTGCGTGACGCCGTGCGGCCGCGCCGCCTGCTTGATCAGCAACGCGAGGCACGCGAGCAAGCCCGCGACCGCGATCGTCGCGAACACGCCCGCGAACGAGAAGTGCCGGCGCGTCAGTTCGGCGACGAGGAACGACCCGGCGATCCCGCCAAAGCGGCCGACGCCCAGCATCCATGCCACGCCCGTACCGCGCCCTTCGGTCGGATAGAACGCAGCGGCAAGCGCCGGCATCGACGATTGCGCGGTGTTCATCAGCACGCCGGCGATGAACACGACCAGCACGAGCATCCCTACATTGCCTGCCGCCTGCCCGATCGCATACACGCTGATCGCGGTCAGCGCATAGCACACGGCAATCACGCGGTTCGCGTTGAAACGGTCCATCAGCACGCCGCACAGCACTGCGCCGACGCCGCCGAGCGGGAACAGCGCGGAGATCAGCGTCGCGCTCTTCGGCGTCAGACCGGCATCCTTCAGCAGGATCGGCATCCAGTTGATCGACGCGTAGAAGATCACGAGGCCCATGAAATACGCGATCCACAGCATCACCGAGCCGACGATGTACGAGCGCGACACCACGACGCCGATCCCCTTGCCGCCCGTCTGCGGCGCGGCTTCGGTCATCGCGAACGAGCCGGCGTTCAGCGCGTCGCGCGAGATCCGTGCGAGCGTCGCGCGGATCCGGTCGACGCCCTGACCTTGCGCGACCATGAAGCGCACCGATTCCGGCATCTTCAGCAGCAACAGCACGCCGAGCAGCAGCGGCGTCACGCCGCCGAGCATCAGCACGCTGCGCCAGCCGAAATGCGGGATCATCCACGCGGCGAGAAAGCCGCCGAACGCGGCGCCGAGCGGGAAGCCGCAGAACATCAGGTTGATCACGGTCGCGCGGCGCTTGTCCGGGCAGAACTCGCCCATCATCGTGACCGCGTTCGGCATCGCGGCGCCCAACCCGACGCCGGTAATGAAACGCAGGATCGTCAGGTGTCCGATGGTGTTCGAAAACGCGGACACGAAGCACGCGACGCCGAACAGGAACACCGAGCCGAGCAGCAGCGAGCGGCGCCCGAGGCGGTCGGACAGCGGGCCCGACACGAGTGCGCCGCACGCGAGGCCGAACAGCGCGGCGCTCAGCACGGGGGCGAGATCGGGTTTGGTGAGGTTCCATTCGCCCAGCAGCGAAGGTGCGATGAAGCCGATCGCGGCCGTATCGAAGCCGTCGAGCAGCACGATCACGAAACACATCAGGAACACGAGCCACTGGAAGCCGCCGAACGGCTGCTCGTTGATGAAGGTCTGGACATCGACCACGGGTGCGCGATTCATCGCGTGTCTCCTATGTAAGCAACGCGGCCTGATGGCCGCGCCTTTCCTGGTTCGCGCGCCGATTCGTCGCCGGCGCGTCATGCATCGTCGACACCGGCCGGCAGCGGCAGGTGTCGCGATCGGGTCACGTCCGGCGCGAGCCGGCCGTGTGATTCAGCTGCGCCTAGGCGGCCCCATCCTGTTCCTTGAAGATCTTGTCCGCGAGATGGAACGCGGAATTCGCGGCCGGCACGCCGCAGTAGATCGCGGTCTGCAGCAGCACTTCCTTGATCTCGTCGCGCGTCACGCCGTTGTTGCGCGCGGCGCGCAGGTGCAGCGCGAGTTCCTCGCCGCGGTTCAGCGCGACCATCATCGCGATGGTCAGCAGGCTGCGCGTATGGCGCGGCAGGCCGTCGCGCGTCCAGATTTCGCCCCACGCATAGCGCGTGATCAGGTTCTGGAATTCGTCGGTCACTTCGGTGCGGTTCTCGATCGAACGGTCGACGTGCGCGTCGCCGAGCACCGCGCGACGCACCTTCATCCCTGCTTCATAACGTTGCTGGTCGTCCATCGTCGGTGCCTCACGCGGTCAGGAAGTCGAGCAGCGCGCGGTTGAAGCCGTCGGTGCACTCGATGTTCGAAATGTGCGCGGCGTCGAATTCGACGTGACGCGCGCCCGGAATTGCAGCAGCCAGCGCACGGCCCTGGTCGGGCGGCGTCGACATGTCTTTCGCACCGGTCACGACGAGCACCGGCAGCGCGATGCCCTTCACTTCCTCGCGCAGGTCGGCCGCGTTCAGCGCGTCGCAGTTCGCCGCGTAACCGTCCTTGTCGGTATGCACGAAGGTGTCGCGGATCGCGTCGAACAGGCGCGGCTCGCGTTCGACGAACGCGTCGGTGAACCAGCGCGGCAGCACGGCGTCGGCCAGCGCGGCCATTCCTTCGGCACGCGCCTTCTGCGCACGCGGCGCCCATACTTCCGGCGAGCCGATCTTCGCGGCGGTGTTCGACAGCACGGCGCGCACGATGCGCGACGGGAAGCGCGCGGCGAGCGCGGCGCCGGTCAGGCCGCCCATCGAGATCCCGCAGAAGTGCGCGCGCTCGATGCCGACGTGGTCGAGCAGGCCGATCACGTCGCCCGCGAGCTGGTCGACCGTGTACGAGCCGGCCGGCGCTTCGGAATGGCCGTGGCCGCGCGTGTCGTAGCGCAGGATGTTGAAGTGCTGCGTGAGCGGGCGGATCTGCGGCGCCCACATCTGCAGGTCGGCGCCGAGCGAGTTCGAGAAGACGAGCCACGGCGCGTCGTCGCGCGCGGCACGGTCGATCCGGTAATGCAGTTTCACGCCGTTGACAGTGGCGAAAGGCATCAGTGTTCTCCTGGTTGTGTCGTGCCCGCGTGCAGCGCGAGCACGGCGTCGACGTAGGCCTGCGCCTCGCCGACGTAATGTGCGGGATCGAGCAGCCGCGCGAGCGCGTCGCGCGACAGATGGGCCGATACGGTCGCATCGGCGGCGAGCACGTCGAACAGCGTCGCGCCGGTGCGCACGGCTTGCTTCGATGCATGCTCGACGACATGATGCGCATCGAGCCGGCCGATCCGGTCGCCAAGTGCGAGCATCACGGCTTCGCCGAGGATCAGCCCGTGCGTCAGGTCGAGGTTCGCGGCAAGGCGCTCGGTATTCACGTCGAGGCCCGCGACGATCTGTGCGATCTGCGCGAGCGCGCCGCCGGTCAGGCGCGCGAGGTCGGGCAGCGCATCCCATTCGGCCTGCCAGCCGCCGAGCGCGCGCTCGTGCTCCTGGACCATCCCCGCGAACACGGTCGCGACGAGATTCGGCGCGCGCACCGCGGCGGTCAGCACGGCCGCGCAGCCGACCGGGTTGCGCTTGTGCGGCATCGTCGACGAGCCGCCCTTGCCGGCGGCCGCCGGTTCGCCGAGCTCGCCGACTTCGGTCTGCATCTGCAGCGACACGTCGCGCGCGATCTTGCCGAGCGTGCCGGTCAGCATCCCGAAGCACGACGCGGCTTCCGCGATACGGTCGCGCTGCGTATGCCACGGCACGGCCGGCAGCGCGAGCTGCAGGTCGGCCGCGAGCGCGGCGCTCACGCCGGCCGCGTGCTCGCGCAGGCTCGCCAGCGTGCCGGCGGCGCCGCCGAACTGCAGCACCAGTGCGCGCGCACGCAATTCGGCGAAGCGCGCGCGATGGCGCAGCAGCGCGTCGAGCCATTGCGCGAATTTCAGGCCGAGCGTGATCGGCAGCGCCTGCTGCAGCCACGTGCGGCCGATCATCGGGGTCGCGCGATGTGCGCGCGCGAGCGCCGCGAGCGACGCGCACGCTTCGTCGAGCAGCGGCTCGAGCACGTCGAGCGTGTCGCGCAGCTGCAGCACGGTTGCGGTGTCGATGATGTCCTGGCTCGTCGCGCCCCAGTGCACGAACTTCGCGGCCTCCGGGTCGTCGGCCTTCACTTGCGCTGTGAGCTGCTTGACGAGCGGGATCGCGAGATTGCCGCCGAGCGCCGCGCCGTGCGCGAGCGCGTCGGCGTCGAGCCGGCCGGCGTCACACGCGCGTTCGATCGGCGCGACCGCGGTGGCGGGAATCACCTGCTGCGCGGCGAGCGCGCGCGCGAGCGCGGCTTCGACGTCGAGCATCCGCTGGATCGTCGCGCGGGGCGACCAGATCCGGTTGAGCGGCTCGGTGCCGCAGATGAGGGAGGTCAGGCGGGCGCTGTCTTCGAGCATGGCATCAGAGTGGGGAAACGGCGTGCGCCTATTGTCTACCCAAGCGTGCCGGCGTGCGCGCGATCGCGCGCGCCGGCACGCTTGCCGTTCAGGCCGCGGCCTTGCGCGTCGCGTCGATCAGCGGCACGCCGGTCAGCTTCTGCAGTTCGTCGAACGACAGGTCGGTGAATATCTCGCTCACCGCGAGGCCGTCGGCCGTCACGTCGAGCACCGCGAGATCGGTGTAGATGCGGCTCACGCATTGCACGCCGGTGACCGGATACGAGCACTGCGCGACGATCTTGCTCTCGCCCTGCTTCGTCAGGTGTTCCATCATCACGAATACCTGCTTCGCGCCGATCGCGAGGTCCATCGCGCCGCCGACGGCCGGAATCGCATCGGGCGCGCCCGTATGCCAGTTCGCGAGGTCGCCGTTCGCCGACACCTGGAACGCGCCGAGCACGCAGTAGTCGAGGTGGCCGCCGCGCATCATCGCGAACGAATCCGAGTGGTGGAAATACGCGCCGCCGGTGAGCAGCGTCACGTGCTGCTTGCCGGCGTTGATCAGCTCGTCGTCTTCCTCGCCGGGCGCGGGCGCCGGGCCCATGCCGAGCAGGCCGTTCTCGCTGTGCAGGAAGATTTCCTTGCTCGGGTCGAGGTGGTTCGCCACCAGCGTCGGCACGCCGATGCCGAGGTTCACGTACGCGCCTTCGGGGATGTCCTGGGCGACGCGCTTGGCCATTTCATCGCGGGTCAATCGTTTCATTTCGGGTCTCCTGTCGACCGGAGTTGGCGCTTCAGCGCTTACTCCGGTCCCATACAAAGTTCGGGCGGTCAGGCGGCTTGCGATGCACGTTCGGCGGCCAGCTCGGCCGCATGCGCGGCCTGCGGCACTTCGACGACGCGCTGCACGAAAATGCCCGGCGTCACGATGTGTTCCGGGTTCAGTCCGCCGAGCGGCACGACTTCCGACACCTGCACGATCGCGACCTTCGCGGCGCTCGCCATGATCGGCCCGAAGTTGCGCGCGGTCTTGCGATAGACGAGGTTGCCCCAGCGATCGCCCTTGTACGCCTTCACCAGCGCGAAATCGGCGTGGATCGGCGTCTCGAACACGTACGACTTGCCGTCGATCACGCGCGTTTCCTTGCCTTCCGCGAGCTTCGTGCCGAAGCCGGTCGGCGTGAAGAAGCCGCCGATGCCGGCGCCCGCCGCGCGGATCCGCTCCGCGAGGTTGCCCTGCGGCACGAGCTCCAGCTCGAGCTCGCCCGCGCGGTACAGTGCGTCGAACACCTGCGAGTCGCTCTGGCGCGGGAACGAGCAGATGATCTTGCGCACCCGCTTCGCCTTGAGCAGCGCCGCGAGGCCGGTCTCGCCGTTGCCCGCGTTGTTGTTCACGATCGTCAGGCCGCGCGCGCCCTGCTCGATCAGCGCGTCGATCAGCTCGGACGGCATGCCTGCCGTGCCGAACCCGCCGATCATGATGGTCGCGCCGTCGTGGACGTCCGCGACCGCCGATTGAAGCGATTCGAAAATCTTGTTGACCATGTCTCTTCCTGATACGAACCCGCGGCACGATGCGCGGCCTGTCGAGGGGACACGCGCATGTCGCGTGCCGCGTCGAAGGCCGTCGTCGACCTTCGGCATTTGTTCGCTATTCGAACCTAGATTCGATTAGCGAACGATGGGCCGATCATAGAGTCGCGCACAGCGCGTTGTCAAGGCGGGATCCCTCGGGGGGTATCTGGTCGTCGAACGGCAGGCCGACGTAGTTTTCGGCGAGCGACTGCGCGGCGGCCCGCGAGCGCGTCACGTACTTCAGCTCGGCAAACTTCAGGCGATTGACGAACGGCGAGTCCTCCGGCGACGCATGCAGCATGTTCGTCATGAAGTACGAGAAGTGCTCGGCGCGCCACACGCGTTCGAGACAGGTCGCCGAGTAGCGCTCGAGCGGCGTCGCGTCGCTGTTGCGGTAGCGGGCGCCAAGCGCGCGGGACAGCGCGCGGACGTCGGCCACCGCGAGGTTCATCCCCTTCGCGCCGGTCGGCGGCACGATGTGCGCGGCGTCGCCGGCGAGGAACAGGCGGCCGTGCTGCATCGTCTCCGACACGAAGCTGCGCATCGGCGTCACGCTCTTCTGCGTGATCCGGCCCTCGGTCGGCGTCCAGCCGGTGTCGTTCGAGAAGCGCGTGTGCAGTTCGTCCCAGATCCGCGCGTCGGACCATTCGGCGAGGTCTTCGTCGGGCTTGCACTGCAGGTAGAGGCGCGTGACCGTCGGCGAGCGCATCGAAAACAGTGCGAAACCGTTGTCGTGATGCGCGTAGACGAGCTCGTCGAGCGACGGCGCCGCGTCGGCGAGGATGCCGAGCCACGCGAACGGATAGACGCGCTCGAACGTGTTCAGCCGCTCGGCCGGAATTGTCTGGCGCGCGATGCCGTGAAAGCCGTCGCAGCCGGCGATGTAGTCGCAGTCGATGCGGTCTTCGCGGCCGTCGGCATGCTTGAACGTGACGAACGGGTGCTCGCTCTCGATGTCGTGCAGCGCAACGTCGCTCACTTCGAAATGCATCGCGTGGCCGTGCTCGACGCCAGCCGCGATCAGGTCGCGCACCACTTCGTGCTGGCTGTAGACGGTGATCGCGCGCCCGCCGGTGAGCGCGCTCAGGTCGATGCGATGGCGCTGGCCAGAGAACAGCAGCTCGATGCCGTGGTGTTCGAGCCCTTCGCGGCGCATCCGGTCGCCGAGGCCGGCTTCGTTCAACGTGTCGACCGTGCCCTGCTCCAGCACGCCGGCGCGGATGCGGTTCTCGCAGTATTCGCGCGAACGCGCCTCGACGAGGATGGAATCCACGCCTTGCAGGCGCAGCAGATGGGAAAGCAAAAGGCCGGACGGACCGGCGCCGATGATGGCGACCTGGGTGCGCATTGTTCGTCTCCTGTCGACCGGAGTTAGCGCTTCAGCGCTTACTCCGGTCCCATGCTTTGCGGAACATTGGTTCGAGTAATGGAAACCATTTGAGCGCTTTCCCGACTATGCAGCAACGCGATTCAGGAGATATGTTGTATACGCTTTGAAGATACTGACTCCCGTGATGGACACGCTCGATCTGAACCTGATTCCGTACCTCGTCGCGCTGGACGACACGCGCAACGTCAGCCGCGCCGGCGACCTGCTCGGCGTGAGCCAGCCGCGCGTGAGCACCGCGCTCGGCCGCCTGCGCGAATATTTCGGCGATCCGCTGTTCGTGCGCACGTCGCGCGGGATGGAGCCGACGCCGCGCGCGCTCGCGTTGCTGCCGGCCGCGCGCGATGCACTCGCGCAGATCGAACGCGGCCTCGTCGCGCCGCACGACTTCGATCCGGCGGCGAGCACGCATACGTTCTCGATCGCGCTGTCGGACGTCGGCGAGATCGTGTTCCTGCCGAAGCTGCTGCAGGCGTTCGCGACGCGCGCGCCGCACGCGAACCTGCGCTCGGTCTCGCCCGCGCACGACGAAGTCGGCCGCGGCCTCGAAGCCGGCTCGATCGATCTCGCGGTCGGCTATTTCCCCGATCTCGACGGCAACAACTTCTTCCAGCAGCGTCTGTTCACGCACCGGTTCGTCTGCCTGATGCGGCGCGGCCATCCGCTCGAACAGGCGCGCCCGTTCACGGCCGAGCAGTTCCTCGCATGCGGGCATGCGGTGGTGCGCGCCGAGGGGCGCAGCCAGGAAGTTCTCGAGAAATACCTCGCGAAGCAGCGCATGCAGCGGCGTGCCGTGCTCGAGACGCCGCACTTCATGAGCCTGCCGTTCATCCTGAGCCGCACCGACCTGATCGCGACGGTGCCGCACGCGATCGGATATGCGTATGCGGCCGAGCATGCGTTCATCGTGCCGGTCGAGCCGCCGGTGCCGCTGCCGCGCTTCGACTTGAAGCAGCACTGGCATCGCAAGTTCCACAACGATCCGCGCACCGCGTGGCTGCGCGGCGTCGTCGCGTCGCTGTTCAACGACGAGCAGGACGAGTGGCCGAAGTGACCGGGGTGAGCGGCGGGTAAGCGGCGGAGGGAGCAGCGGGTAAGTGGCGGGTAAGCGGCAGGCCGCACGCACGACCCGTGAAAGCATGAAACAATGCCCGGATATCCGCGCCGCCACAGGCGGCCGCATTCGATGGAGCGACTAGATGGGTAAAAAGAACGCGCGGCCCGAGCCGGCCGCATCCCGGCCGAGCCGGAAAGAAGCCGAGGATGCCGTTCGCGTGCTGCTGCGCTGGGCCGGCGACGATCCCGCCCGCGAAGGCCTGCTCGACACGCCGGCGCGCGTCGTGCGCGCATACGAAGAGTTCTTCGCCGGCTATGCGCTGGAACCGCGCGACATCCTCGCGCGCACGTTCAGCGAAGTCGACGGCTACGATGAAATGATCGTGCTGAAGGACATCCGCTTCGAGAGCTACTGCGAGCACCACATGGTGCCGATCATCGGCCGCGCGCACGTCGCGTATCTGCCGAATCATCGCGTCGTCGGCATCTCGAAGCTCGCGCGTCTCGTCGACGCCTTCGCGAAGCGCCTGCAGATCCAGGAAAAGATGACCGTGCAGATCGCCGACACGCTGTTCGACGTGCTGCAGCCGAAGGGCGTCGGCGTGATCCTCGAAGCCGCGCACCAGTGCATCTCGACGCGCGGCATTCACAAGCCGGGCGTCGAAATGGTCACGTCGCGCATGCTCGGCACGTTCCGCACCGATCCGTCGACGCGGCGCGAATTCCTGTCGATCGTCGCGAATCCTTCTTCAGTCAACCTGACGAATACGTAATGCAGTCCACGAAGCAAGCGGCACACGCGCCTGTCGTGCTCGTGACCGGCGCCGCGCGCCGGGCCGGGCGCGCGTTCGCCGAGTATTTCGCCGCGCACGGCTATCGCACCGCGGTCCACTACGACCGCTCCGCCGATGCCGCGCAGGCGGCGGCCCGCACGATCGCCGAACGCGGGCCCGATTCGGTCGCGCTGCAGGCCGACCTGTCGGATGCCGCGCAGATCACCGCACTGATCGACCAGGTGTATGCGCGCTTCGGCCGCCTCGACGTGCTGGTCAACAACGCGTCGGTGTTCTGGCAGGACCATTTCCCGAGCTTCGACCTCGCGGCATTCGACCAGGCGTGGGCCGTCAACTGCCGCGCGCCGATCCTGCTCACGCGCGCGTTCTACGAACGGGCCCGCGCGGCCGGCACGCAGGGCGTCGTCGTCAACGTGGTCGACCAGAAGATCAAGGAAAACTTCCACCGCGACCATTTCAGCTACACGGTCGCGAAGGCCGCGCTCGGCAACCTCACGCAGATGCTCGCGCTGTCGTCGTCGCCGGTGCTGCGCGTGAATGCCGTGTTCCCCGGGTTGATGCTGCCGAGCGACGACCAGACGCAGGCCGACTTCGAACACGCGAGCCGCGCATCGACGCCGCTCGCGCGCATCGCCGGCCCCGACGATGTCGCGAGCGCGATCCTGCTGCTGACGGGCAGCGCGTACAACGGCGTGGATTTCGTCGTCGATGCGGGGCAGAACCTGATCCGCGTCGACCAGGACGTGCTCTACAAGCATCGCTCGCCGGCCGGCAAGCGCTGACGAACCGGGGGTGCGGCGGCCGCCGAGCGCCCTCTTGGCACACCGGTGTGCTGGTGCCGGTGCACGCCTGCGCCTGCGTCTGCGTCTGCGTCTGCGTCTGCGCAAACGACAGTTTCGCCGTTCGCGCGCCGCGTTACGGCTTCTCGCCGCTGCCGCCTTCGCGGACCTTGCCCTGCGCGACGCTCGTGCCGGGCGGCACGCTGTGCGTGAGCCACACGTTGCCGCCGATCACCGAGCCGCGCCCGATCGTCACGCGGCCGAGAATGGTCGCGCCCGCGTAGATCACCACGTCGTCCTCGACGATCGGATGCCGCGCATTGCCCTTCACCAGCGCGCCGTCACCATCGGCCGGGAAACTCTTCGCGCCGAGCGTGACGGCCTGGTACACGCGCACGCGCTCGCCGATGATCGCGGTTTCGCCGATCACGACACCAGTGCCATGATCGATGAAGAAGCTCGGGCCGATCTGCGCGCCCGGGTGAATGTCGATGCCGGTGGCCGAGTGCGCGATTTCATTGATGAAACGGGCGAGCAGCGGCACACCGAGTTGGTGCAGCGCATGCGCGAGCCGATGGTGCATCATCGCGAGCACGCCGGGATAGCACAGCAGGATCTCGGTGATGTGCTGCGCGGCCGGATCGCCCGCGTAGGCAGCCTGGATGTCGCTGACCAGCAGCGCGCGAACCGCCGGCAACTGCCGGCCGAACTCGCGCGCGATCTCGAACGCGCGTTCGTCGAGTTCCGCGAACGGCGTGTCCGCATGCTCGGGCAGGAACGGCAGCGCGCGGCGGATCTGTTCGGACAGGATCCGCAGCGTGCTTTCGAGCGTGTGGCCGACGTAGTAGTCGACGCTTTCGTCGGTCAGATCCGGCGCGCCGTAGTGCGTCGGAAACAGCGACGCGCGCAGGCCAGTGACGATCTTGCAGATCGCGTCGCGCGACGGCAGCTCGCGGATGCCGCGCGGATGACGCGTGCGGTGAAGTTCCTCGCGCGATTCGCGCAAGCCGGCAACGATTTCTTCGAGGCCCCACTGACGGGCGGGTGATGTCGACATATGCCAATGCAGGCAGCCGCGCACGATCGCACGGCCGCTAATAAAGTGACGGGTTCCACAAGATTACCGCGTTTTCGTCCGGCAGCGGCACGCCGGGGGATCGGCCGGACGGCCGACGCTGCCGCCGCGAGACGGCGTCAGATCGTGACGCTACTCGCGTCGATCCAGCGCACGGCCCAGTCGCGCGCATGCGCGATCGCGTCGCCTTCGTCGTTGAACTGGAGCTCGCTCGGGAAAAAACGGTTCGCGACGAGTTCCCCGTCACTCGATCGGGAGATCACGACGTAGGGCTTGAACGACCCGTCAGTGGCGCGCGCGGGCGCGCAATTCAACAGATAACCGCGGTGCGTGAAGGCAGTAGTCGCTTGCATGAATCCGCCACCTCTAGTCCCTTTGCTTGTTGTTCACTACCCGTCTCCAAGGGGGCTGCGGCGCCCGGTGCGGGCAGAGTCGGCGCGTACTGCATCCCCTGTCGCCGCTTCGCAGGAAAAGAATCATACTCTGTAGAAAACGGGTGTTCTAGCTGAAATAAATCATGACAAATCAGTGCGCGCCGCGCGACCGCGGCGATCGCCCGCGCACCAATTTCCCGTCTTGCCCGGAACGGGATTTGCTTCGATCCGGAGCGCTACGCCGCCAGGAGAGCCGTGATGGAAACGTCAGCTCAAGCGCACGCCGCGCATCCGCGCAGCATCGAACTCGACAACGACGACACGCACGACAGCACCGTCGACACCGACGGCAAGAATCGCGAGGCGGCGCGTCTCGCGAGCGGCGGCCCCTTCCCGCCCGACCAGATCACGGGCAGCAACGCGTCGCTCGTCAACGCGATGCCCGAGGCCGGCGACGGCCTCGCCGGCTTCGACAGCCGGCCGGGCGGCAATCATCCGGCGTTCGCGCTGCGGGCCGGCTACATGGTGGTCGAGAAGGGGTTCGACGCGCCGTCGCACGCTGGCGACGCGCCGTACGGCCCGATTCACCGGATGTACGGCAGCGCGTACTGGCCCGGCCACGGACGCCGGCCGGAACGGGTGATCGAAATCACCGCGGTGCCGCGGTAACGCACGCGGCGTTTGAATCGATCGTTCGTTCGGCGGGTTGAAGGGCGCCGACGGCCGATGGCGGCGGACCGGTGTGCGCGTTTGCGCGCCGGTCGGTCGTTCGGTGCGCAGGCAGTGCGATCTTCCGAATCGGCGCTGAAATCGATATCAGCGCCCGGTTCGGGTTCGGCACGCGGGATTTCACGACGTCGATGCATCGGCGTTGATCGAAGTCACGTTCTCGCGATACAGATGCGATTCAATGCCCATTCGCGACCACCGGCACGTCGCTGCAAAGTCCCTGCCGTTGGTTTACCCTGCCTCGCAGCGACGCACGGCCGGCCCGGCCGTTCGGCCGACTTCCGTTCAATCCGCCACTTGGAGACACTATGTACAAGCGCATTCTGGTTGCCATCGACGGCAGCGACACGGCACGCCACGCGTTCGATGCCGCCCTCGCGCTCGCAAAGGAGCACGGTGCCGAACTGCAGCCGTTCTACGTCGTCGAAAACGCCGCGATCTACTACAACGTGCCGGGCTACGACCCGTCCGTGCTGCGCGATCAGCTCATCGCGCAAGGCAATGCGCTCGCGGCGGATTTCAGGAAGCTGATGCAGGCGGCCGGCGTGAAGGGCGAGACGCTGACGAGCGAGGCGTCGTCGCTCAACGACGTGTCGACGCTGATCCTCGACGGTGCGAAAGCGTTCGGCGCCGACCTCCTCGTGCTCGGCACGCACGGCCGTCGCGGGTTCCGTCGCCTCGTGCTCGGCAGCATCGCCGAACAGTGCGTGCGGCATGCGACGCTGCCCGTGCTGCTGATCCCGGCCGCCGCGCATACGGACGATCAGGAAGGCTGAGCGGTGTCGGCATCGGCATCGGCATCGGCGCGCCACGCACGCGCAGCGGCATGCCTGCACGCAGGCCGCTGCGATGCCCGAAGCATGTGCGCGCGGTCGCGACGTTTTGTCGCCCGACAGCGGCAACTTGCGGTGGGACAATGATTCCGTCGATTCAATGCCGGAGTAAACGATCATGTTGACGCCCGTCGCCACACGCCCCGCCGTTCCGTCCCACGCAGGCACCTGGGCTCCCCGCCAGGCCCCGCACTGCTCGTCGTGCGCAATGCGGCACCTGTGCATGCCGCAGGGCCTCGCACCCGACGCACTCAGCCGCCTCGAATCGGTCATCTGCGCGGCGCGCCCGGTCAAGCGCGGCGAAGCGCTGTTCCGCGAAGGCGACACCTTCGACAACCTGTACGCCGTGCGCTCGGGTTCGCTGAAAACCGTCGCCACGCGCCACGACGGCCGCGAGCAGGTCACCGGCCTGCACCTGGCGGGCGAGGCGCTCGGCCTCGACGGTATCTGCGACGACACGCACCCGCGCACCGCGGTCGCGCTGGAAGACAGCTCGGTCTGCGTGATTCCGTACAGCGCGCTCAAGTCGCTGTGCTCGGAAGCCGGCACGATGCAGCTGCGCATGCACAAGCTGATGAGCGAGCAGATCGTGCGCGAAACGTCGCAGACCATGCTGCTCGGTTCGCTGAACGCCGAAGAGCGCGTCGCCGCATTCCTGCTCGACGTGTCGTCGCGCTACCTGAAGCGCGGTTACTCGCCGTCGGAATTCAACCTGCGGATGACGCGCGAAGACATCGGCAGCTACCTCGGCATGACGCTCGAAACGGTCAGCCGCACACTGTCGAAGTTCCAGAAGCGCGGCCTGATCGAAATGCACGGCCGCCTCGTGCAGATCGTCGACTTCGACGGCCTGCACCACGTCTGACCCCGCGCGGCGCGTCACCTGCGCGCCGCCGCCCGCCACCATCCGCCGCGCCCGCCTCGATCAGTCGAGAAACAGCGCGGCGCGCGCCTTCAGTGCCGCGCTGAAGTCGTCGAGCCAGCCGATCGACAGACGCCAGCTCTGCCAGTACAGCTCGATATCGACGGTCCGCCCGCGCGACATGTCGACCAGTTCGCCCGCCGCCAGTTGGCGATCGACCATCCGGTCCGGGCACATCCCCCATCCCAGCCCCGTTTCGCACGCGCGCAGGTAGCCCGCGACGTGCGGGATCCAGTGTTGCGGCGGATCGAGATCCGCGCGCGTCACGCGCCGGATGAAGCGCGCCTGCAAGCCGTCCTTCGAATTGAACATCACGCACGGCGCGCGACGCAGCGCATCGCGCGTGATGCCCGCACCAAAATAGCGCGCGTAAAACGCCGGCGAACACACCGCGCGATAGCGGATACGCCCGAGCCGCGTCGACCGGCATCCCTGGATCGGCTCGGCCTGCGCGGTCACCGCGCCCTGCACGCTGCCGTCGCGAATACGCGCGGCCGTATGGTCCTGGTCGTCGATCACGAGGTCGAGCAAAGTCTCGCGCTCGGTGCAGAACGGCCCGACCGCATCGATGAACCAGGTCGCGACGCTGTCGTCGTTGACGGCCACGCGCAACGTCGGCCATGCGCTCGCGATCTGGCCCGGCAAGGCGGGCATCCGGCCGCCCAGTTCGGCCTCGAGCAATTGCACGCGCTCGGTATGCCGGCACAGCAGCGCACCCGACGTCGTCGCGACGCACGGCTGCCCGCGCTTGACGAGCACGCTGCCGACGCGCTCCTCCAGCAGTTTCACGCGCTGCGATACCGCCGACGGTGTGACGTTCAGCTCCTTGGCCGCCCGCTCGAACGAACCGTGCCGGATCACCGCCGCGAGGGCATCGAGCAATGCGTAGTCGAGCATTAGATTTCCTTAATCGGCATTAGGTGAATTAGCTTCTCTTATGTTCCAGCTGACCGCAGACTAGCGCCAACCGATTCACCCGTCTACTGCGTCATCGCTCCCCATCATGAACTGGATCGCTTTTTCCCACGGCGCCGCCCTGTGCGGGTCGCTCATCGTCACCATCGGCGCGCAGAACGCATTCGTGCTCCGGCAAGGCATCATGCGCTCGCATGTCGGCAAGATCGTGCTGCTGTGCGCGCTGTCCGACATGATCCTGATCGGCGCGGGCGTCGGCGGCGCGTCGGTCCTCGTCGAACGCTATCCGACCTTCGTCCACGCGGTGCTGTACGTCGGTCTCGCGTATCTCGCATGGTTCGGCTTCAACGCGCTGCGTCGCGCGTTCAAGCCGGGACACGCAACGCTCGACGTGCGCGGCGACGCCGTCGCGCCGCCGCCGCAGAGCGCGGCCGCGATCGTGCTGATGACGCTCGCGTTCACGTGGCTCAACCCGCACGTGTATCTCGATACGTTCCTGCTGATCGGCACGGCCGGTGCGCGGGAGCCGGAGGGCACGCGGCTGGCGTTCGCGATCGGCGCGATGTCGGTCAGCGTCGTGTGGTTCCTCGGGCTCGGATACGGTGCGCGACTGCTCGCGCCGTGGTTCCGCAAGGCCGTCGCGTGGCGCGTGCTGGACGGCGCGATCGGCAGCATGGTGCTGTTCCTGGCGGCCGTGCAGTTGCGATAACGGCCTGGGTTGACGATCGATCGCGGGCGGCAACTTGCCGCCCGTTTTTCGTTCCGCTCCGGCGAAGTGGCCCGTAACGCCCGTCTCTCCCGTTGCCGCGCCAAGCCGTAACAAAATTCGGTTCCCGATCGAACGCTGCGGCACGAATGACCCACGCAGCAGACGGTGCGTCCGCCGTCCGCTGCAATTCCTCCGTCTTCACGGCCGCGCGCCCGCTGCACGAATCCGGTCGATCGGCGAGAATGTTCCAGCGTCCCGCGACAACGGCGAACGTGCTTCACCCGACCGCCGTCCCGTCGCATGCATCCCGGCCAGTCCCGTCGTTCCAACCCGTCACCCGTCAGATTCCGGAGAGCAACATGGCACTACGCACCCTCGGCACCTCGGACATCCAGGTTTCCCCGCTCGCCTTCGGCGGCAACGTCTTCGGCTGGACCGTCGACGAAAACGCATCGTTTGCGCTGCTCGACGCGCTCGCCGACACCGGCATCAACTTCATCGACACGGCCGACGTCTATTCGGCCTGGGCGCCCGGCAACCGCGGCGGCGAATCGGAAACGATCATCGGCAAGTGGCTGAAGCGTTCCGGCAAGCGCGACCAGGTCGTGATCGCGACCAAGGTCGGCCTGCTCGAGGCGCGCGCGGGCCTCACGAAAGACAACATCCTGAAGGCCGCCGACGATTCGCTGCGCCGCCTGCAGACCGACTACATCGACCTGTATTTTTCGCACCGCGACCTGGCCGACACGGCCCCGCTCGAAGCAACGCTCGCCGCGTACCAGGCGCTGATCGACGCGGGCAAGGTGCGCATCATCGGCGCGTCGAACTACAGCGGCGCGCGCCTGCGCGAAGCCGCCGACATCAGCAAGCGTGACGGCCTGCCCGCGTACCAGGTGATCCAGCCGGAATACAACCTGATCAACCGCGCCGACTACGAGCGCGATCTCGAGCCGGTCGTGCGCGACCTGAAGCTCGGCGTCGTCAACTACTACGCGCTCGCGAGCGGCTTCCTGTCGGGCAAGTACCGCAGCGAGGCCGACCTGAAGAAGAGCGTGCGCGGCGATCGCGTCGCCCGCTATCTCGATGCGCGCGGCCTGCGCATTCTCGCGGCGCTCGACGACGTGTCGGCGAAGCACGGCACGCAGCCGGCCGCGATCGCGCTCGCGTGGCAGATCGCGCGGCCGACGATCACCGCGCCGATCGCGAGCGCGACGTCGCTCGAACAGCTCGCGCTCCTCGGCGAAGCGATCCGTGTGCGCCTCGACGATGAGGACATTCGGAAGATCGACGCGGCCAGCGCGGTCTGATGTCGCGTACAACCCGGTGACGGCTTGAATCGCGACGTTTTGCGGTTCAAGCCGCCGGTGCGAGGCGCGGGTGACGCGAACAGGGATGTCGGCATCGCTCACGCCGCGCGCGCGGGAAGAGCGCCGCGAATCACTCGACCCGCGCGCGGTTTCGGCAAGACGATCCGACAACACGCGCTTCTGCTCCAACACAACGAAAAAATCCACGACACACCGCTGCCCCGGGTCTTCGGCGGCACGCAAACATGCATACCGCCATCGCTTCGCCAGCGCGCGAGATGCGAGCTCGATGCATCACTCGACCACCGCGCAGCTTCAACGAGACGATCCGGCAGCACGCGACTTTTATTCCGCATAACGAAGCAGCTGCGCGTCTCACCGTTCGATCCGAACCGAACAACATACCCCGAACACGCCTGCACGTTTTGCCTTTCCCGGCCATATTCGTTGACTCACACGGACATCCGGCCGCAACCCGCCGCTGCAAGCGCATCGCGGGCCCGCCCCGGGTCTTTCACCGATTGACCGCGCCCGCCCGCGTATCCGAGACTGCGCCGCTCGGGCGGTCATTGGGAGAACGTCATGCCGGACATCAGCACGGGAATCGTGTCGATCTCGACGCGCGCCGTACGCGGCGACGAACGCATCGACTTCTGGGTCGACCAGGTCGCCCGCTCGCTCGTGCGCATCGAATGCAGCGGTAAATCGTCCGAAGGCATCGACGCGTCGCTGCGCAAGCGCGACCTCGGGCTGCTAGGCGTGTGCGACATCGTCGCGAACCGGCACGCGGTCGTGCGCACGCCGCACAACATCCACGCGGACCCGCGCGACGCCGTGTTCGTGTGCCTGATGCACGAAGGGCAGGGCTATACGTTCCAGGACGTCGAGTGCATCCAGCATGCGCCCGGCGACATCGTGCTGTACGACACGTCGATGCCGTACGGTCACGGCTTTCCCGCGAACATGGCGATGACCGTGCTCGACGTGCCGCGCGACGTGTTCGAAGCGCACGTCGGCCCGTGGCGCTATCGCAGCGTCGTCAAGATCGACCGCGGCGACGGCGTCACGTCGTGGGCCGCGCGGCAGCTCTACGCGCTGCTCGCCGAACCGCATGAATCGATGCCGGACGCGCGCGAACGACGCGCCGCCGCGATGCTCGACCTGATGCAGTCGATGCTGCGGCTGCGCGACGGCGACGCGTCGCCGACCAAGTCGACCGTCCACACGCTGTCGCGCGCGAAGGCATTCATCGACAGCCATCTCGCCGACGACGATCTCGACACCCGGTCGGTCAGCCGCGCGATCAACCTGTCGCCGCGCCAGCTCGCGCGCATTTTCGAAATCGAAGGGATGCCGCTCACGCGCTACATCCTCGCGCGGCGTCTCGAACGCTGCCGCACCGACCTGCGCGACCGGTCGCTGAAGCACCTGATGGTCAGCGAAATCGCGTTCCGCTGGGGCTTCAACAACAGCGCGCACTTCAGCCGCAGCTATCGCGCGCGCTTCGGCGAGACGCCGAGCGACACGCGCGCGCCGGGCAACCCGCGCTAGCCGCTCGTCGCCGGGTTCTCCCGCTGCGCAATCCACGGCCAACGGTCAGCGCAACGAGATAGCTGCATGAGCCGCCGCGGCGCCCCGCCGTGTCCGCGCGAAGCAAGCCCGGCGTCCGCCCCGGTCAAACGGGGACACGCGCGCGTCGCTAAGCTGGCTTCCTGCGCGGCGGTGCTCGTTCCGCCGCCTGACAGCGAGGAGACAAAGCGGGATGGAGACGTACGACCATATCGTCGTCGGCGGCGGTTCGGCCGGCTGCACGGTGGCACATCGACTGGTAAAGGCCGGCAGGCGCGTGCTGCTGCTCGAGGACGGCCCGAAGGACGACAGCCTGTTCATCCGGATTCCGGCGACGTTCATCCGCGTGCTCGGCACGCAGCGCACGGTCACGTTCGAAAGCGAGCCGCAGGCCGGCGCGGCGGGACGCAGGACCTACGTGCCGCAGGGCCGCACGCTCGGCGGCGGCAGTTCGGTCAACGCGATGCTGTATGTGCGCGGCACGCGCGCCGACTACGACGAATGGGCCGCGCTCGGCTGCACGGGCTGGCGCTGGAGCGACGTGCTGCCGGTGTTCAAGCGCGCCGAGTCGCACCTGCGGCTGTCCGAGCCGTTCCACGGCACCGACGGGCCGCTGAAGGTCGGCGACACGCGCTTCCGGCATCCGCTGATGCCTCGCGTTCGTGAAGGCCGCGCAGGAAACCGGCATCGCGTACAACGACGATTTCAACGGCGCCGCGCAGCACGGCGCCGGCTTCTACCACACGACGATTTTCGACGGGCAGCGCGGCAGCACCGCGGCGACCTATCTCGCCGACGCGCTCGGCCACCCGAACCTGCGCGTGCTGACCGGCTGCCGCGTGACCCGCGTGCGCTTCGACGGCCGGCGCGCGACCGGCGTCGAATGGCGGATGGAGAATGGCGCGACCGGGTCGGCCACCGCGCGCGCCGGCGTCGTGCTGGCCGCCGGCGCGCTCAGTACGCCGAAGCTGCTGATGCTGTCGGGCATCGGGCCCGGCGCACACCTGCGCGCGCACGGCATCGACGTGCTGCACGACAGCCCGGAAGTCGGCGCGAATTACCAGGACCATCTCGAAGTCTCGATCTACGGCCATAGCCACGCGCCGATCAGCCTGTTCGGCGAGGATCGCGGGCTGAAGGCGCTGCGGCACGGGCTGCAATGGATGCTGACCCGCACGGGCCTGCTGACGTCGAACGTCGTCGAATCCGGCGCGTTCGTCGATACGACCGGCGGCGGCCGCCCGGACATCCAGTTCCACGTGCTGCCGACGCTCGTCGGCGACGTCGATCGCGAACCGCTGCCGGGCCACGGCCTGTCGATCAATCCGTGCCTGCTGCGGCCGCGTTCGCGCGGCTCGGTGCAACTGCGCGGCAACGATCCGGCCGTGCCGATCCGGTTCGACAGCGGTGCACTGTCGGATCCGGCGGACGTCGACGGCCTCGTGCGCGGCGTCGCGCTCGCGCGGAAGATCATCCGCGCGCCGTCGCTCGCCCGCATCGTCCGCGAAGCCGAAGCGCTGACCGACGACGCGCTGGCCGACTACGTGCGGCGCCGCGCGAAAACCGTCTATCACCCGGCCGGCACCTGCCGGATGGGGAGCGACGAAACCGCAGTCGTGACGCCGCGTCTCGCGGTGCAAGGGATCGACGGATTGCGGATCTGCGACGCGTCGGTGATGCCGCGCATCGTATCGGGCAACACGAACGCGCCGACGATCATGATCGCGGAACGCTGTGCCGAGTTCATGCTCGCGGAGTGACGCGGCGACTCACGCCGCGACCGGCATGCAATGAAAATGAACGCGGCGCGTGAGCCACGCGCCGCACCGGCATCGGTTTCGCTGCTTCAGCGTCAAGCGCTGCGCAGCGCCATCGGCGACGCCCCGTAGCGCTCGCGAATCGCACGGCTGAAGTGCGCCTGGCTCGAGAACCCCCACCGAAACGCGATCTCGCCGATGCTCGTCTTGCGCAGGCGCGCGTCGGTCAGCTCGCGATGCGCATGCGTCAGCCGCTCGGACCAGATGTGCTGCGTGATCGACTCGCCTTCGGCCGCGAAGAGCCGGCCCAGGTGCCGCAACGACAGCCCGACCGCATCGGCCACCGCCTGCGGCCCGAGCTCCGGATCGCCGAGATGGGTCGCGATGTACTGCTTCGCGGTCAGCAGGTACGACAGCGACGCGCGCGATGCGCCTGCGCCGTTCACTTCGGCGTCGATGAGTTCCGCGACCAGCATGCGAGTGTGTTCGACGAAGCGCGCGGCGTCGCCTTCGACCGGCGCCTTCATGAAGCGCTCGACGCTCGCGCGCAGTGTCGCGCCGAGCATCGCGCCCGCGCCCGGTTTCGGCGCGATCCGCAACGGCAGCGCCGCCAGCTCCGCGTCGAATCGATCGTCGAACGTGGCAATCGGGATATCGATCAGCAATTGCCGCATCGGCGTCAGGAATCCGAACAGATAGGGCACGCGCGTGTCGTACACGACGACGTCGCCGGCATCCGCGAGCAGGCAGCGCTCGCGCTGGATGAAATACGCGCGCCCGCTCAGGATCTGGCACGCAAACAGCGACTCCTTCGGCAACTGGCGCACCAGCGCGGGACTGCGCTCGATCACGTGATCGCGGCCGCTGATGTCGGCCACGCCGAGCCCCGGCAGCGCGAGATCGGTCTTCTCGACCTCGAGCCCCGCCGGCGACAGCGACGAGCAGCGCAGGCCGACCAGCGTCGCGGCGTTGAACGCATCCCAGTAGTCCATCCGGTCGCGCACCGGCACGTCGGCCGTCGAGCCGCGCGTGCATGAAAGAACGGTCGAATTCGTCACGTCGCCTCCTGCGGGCGCCTGTCGTGCGGAGCGGCACGGATTGGGGGATGGTGCGTCTGGTTGTTGTTGCGGTGCGATGTCCGGCAACGATGTCCGGCCCGATCAAGCAATTCGTCCAGCCCAGTCAAGAGCGGCGCGCACCGGCTGGCTAAAGTCGACCCCACGACACCTAACCACAAGGAGACAAACCGTGGTCGACCAAGCCGTATCCGAATTCTGGCAAAACATCGCGCCGATTGCCAATCCGTTCAAGCCCGATGCGTTGCCGGAAGCGTACATCCCGAACGCGGCCACCGAGGACGCGCGCTATTACGTTCCGTTCACCGAAACGGTTTCGTCGCGGCCGCTGTGGATCTCGCCGTCGCAGAACAAATGGTGCGACATCCTGATGGCGAAGGAAGCCGGGCTCGTGAACCGGCACTACCACCCGCACGAGGTGTTCGCGTACACGCTGTCCGGCAAGTGGGGCTACCTGGAGCACGAATGGACCGCGACGCGCGGCGATTTCGTGTATGAAACGCCCGGCGAAGGCCACACGCTCGTCGCGTTCGATCATCCGGAACCGATGCGCGCGTTCTTCATCGTCAAGGGCCCGCTGATCTGGCTCGACGACGAAGGCAACCCCGACGGCTACTTCGACGTGCATTCGTACATCGCGATGTGCAAGGCGCATTACGAGAAGGTCGGCCTCGGCGCGCACGCGATCGAGAAGCTGTTCCGCTGACGCGCGACGAGGCCGCCCATGACATCCCACCCTTCCCCCAAACTCGCATGGACGTACGAGAACAGGCTGCTGCTGATCCTGTTCATGACGTTCGGCTTCGTGTTCTTCGACCGCCTCGCGCTGTCGTTCCTGTTCCCGTTCATGTCGGCCGAACTGCACCTGTCGAACACGCAGCTCGGCATGGTGTCGTCCGCGCTCGCGCTCACATGGGCGCTGTCGGGCGCCGCGACCGGCGCGTGGTCCGATGCGCGCGGCACGCGCAAGCCGCTGTTGATCGCGGCCGTGCTCGGCTTCTCCGTATGCTCGGCGCTGTCGGGGCTCGTCGGCGGCTTCGCGAGCCTGATCGCGTTCCGCGCGCTGATGGGCATCGCCGAAGGCCCCGTGCTGCCGCTGTCGCAATCGCTGATGGTCGAGAGCTCGACGCCGAGCCGCCGCGGGCTGAACATGGGCCTGCTGCAGGGCTCGGCCGCCGGCCTGCTCGGCGCGATGATCGGCCCGCCCGTCGTAATCGGCATCGCGACCGCCTACGGCTGGCGCGAGGCGTTCTACGTGTCGTGCCTGCCCGGCTTCCTGATCGCGTTCTGCATCTGGCGCTGGGTGCGCGAGGTGCCGCCCGGCGGCGTACGGCACGCCCAGGCCGAAGGCGCGGCCACGCACGGTACGCAGACGGCCGGCGGCACCGCGATCGACCGCTGGGCGCTGCTGAAGGAACGCAACATCCTGCTCTGCGTGCTGATCAGCTGCTTCTTCCTCACGTGGTTCATCGTGATCATCTCGTTCGCGCCGGTCTTCCTCGTCGAGAGCCGCCACCTGTCCCCGGCCGACATGGGCGTCGTGATGACGTGCCTCGGCGCCGCGTGGGTGTTCTGGGGCTTCGCGGTGCCGGCGATCTCCGACCGGATCGGCCGCAAGCCGACGATGATCGCGTTCGCGCTGATCGCCGCCGCCTGCCCGATCGTGATGATCCACGTCGATTCGCTCTGGGCGCTCGGCGCGCTCGTGTTCGTCACGTACACCGGCCTCGGCTGCTTCACGCTGTTCATGGCGACGATCCCGGCCGAAACCGTGCCGCCCCGCGCGATCGCCAGCGCGCTCGGCCTGATCATGGGCGCGGGCGAACTGATCGGCGGCTTCGTCGCGCCGACCGTCGCGGGCTTCGCGGCCGACAAGTACGGCCTGCAGTTCGCGATGTGGACGTCGGCCGCCGGCGCGATCCTCGCGTGCGTGCTGTCGTTCGGCCTCGTCGAAACCGCGCCCGCGGTGCTGCGCAAGCGCGCGCTCGCCGATGCCGCGCCCCGTCTCGATACGCAAAACCTCGGAGGACGCTGACATGCGCGCACTTCAATGGCACGGCCCGCGCGACATCCGCCTGGTCGATCTCGACACGCCGCGCGCCGGGCCCGGCGAGGTTCGCATCGCGGTCGCGTATTGCGGCATCTGCGGCAGCGACCTGCACGAATACGCGGACGGCCCGCACGCGATTCCCGTCGACGCGCCGCATCCGCTGTCCGGCCGCACCGCGCCGCTGACGCTCGGTCATGAGTTCTGCGGCACCGTCGTCGAAGTCGGCGCGGGCGTCACGACGCTGGTCCCCGGCGACCGCGTGGCGGTCGAGCCCGAGTATCACTGCCACCAGTGCGCGTATTGCCGCGCGGGGTCGTACAACCTGTGCTTGTCGATGGGCTTCGCCGGCCTGATGGGCGACGGCGGGATGGCCGATTTCGCGGTCGTGCCGGCCTACATGCTGCACCGCCTGCCCGACGACGTCAGTCTCGAACAGGCCGCGGTGATGGAACCGGCGGCCGTCGCGCTGCACGCGCTGCGGCGCGGCGAGCTGCGGCTCGGCGACACCTGCGCGGTGTTCGGGCTCGGGCCGATCGGCCTGCTGCTGATCATGCTCGCGAAACTGCAGGGCGCGACGACCATCGTCGCGGTCGACGTGTCGCCCGAGCGGCTCGCGGCGGCCGCGCGCTTCGGCGCGACGCACGCGTTCGATGCGCGCTCACTCGACGCCCCGGTGCTGCGCGACGCGATCCGCGAAGCGGCGGGCGGGCTCGGCGTCGACGTGAGCTTCGAGGCGGCCGGCCTGCCGGCCACGTTCGAGGCCGCGATGCAGGGGCTGCGCAAGGGCGGCCGCCTCGTGATGGTCGGCCTGATGCCGCACGCGGGCTTCGATGCGTTCCGCGCGGTCAACGACGAGCTGACCTTCACGGCGAGCGTCGGCTACCGGCACGTGTACGAAGATCTGCTGCGGCTGATCGGGTCGGGCGCGCTCGATCTCACGTCGATCGTCACGCGCACCGTCTCGCTCGAGGACGCCGTCGCCGACGGCTTCGACGCGCTGCTCGCCGATCGCGCGCAGATCAAGATCCTGGTTGCGCCATCGCGCCGTCACGCGCGCCCTGTTCACACCGTCGGGAGCATCGAACATGAGCCGCCCCTCGTCGTTTGACGGCAAGACCGTCGTTGTCACGGGCGGCACGTCGGGCATCGGCGCGCGCACCGCGTGGCGTTTCGCGGAAGCGGGCGCGTCGGTCGTCGCGCTCGGGCTCGACGCCGCCGGCCCGCATGCGCCGGTGCATCCCGGCATCCGCTGCGTGGCGCTCGACGTGACCGACAACGCAGCATTGACACGGCAGATCCGCTCGCTGCCGCGCGTCGACGTGCTCGTCAACGGCGTCGGCATCAGCCGGCACGCGGACGAATACCGGATGGACCAGTTCGAACTCGTGCTGAACGTGAACCTGACGTCGGTGATGCGGGCGTCCGACGCCACGCTGCCGGCACTCTCGGCGAACGGCGGCAGCATCGTCAACGTCGCGTCGATGTACACGTACTTCGGCAGCAAGGACCGCCCGGCGTACAGCGCGAGCAAGGGCGGCATCGCGCAACTGACGCGCTCGCTCGCGCAGGCGTGGGCCGAGCGCGGCATCCGCGTGAACGCGGTGGCGCCCGGCTGGATCGACACGCCGCTCAGCAGCGGGCTGATGGCCGATACGCAGGCGTCGCGGCGGATTCTCGATCGCACGCCGCTCGCGCGCTGGGGCACGGCCGACGAGGTCGCGAACGTGATCCTGTTCCTGTGCTCGCCCGGCGCATCGTTCGTTACCGGTGCGATCGTGCCGGTGGATGGCGGGTATTCGACGGTCTAGCGCCGGGCGCGCGCGGGCATCGGCGCAGGAGGTGTGCGTCAGTGTCCGCGTGTCGGAATGCCGGCGTGCCGTTTCCGGCTCCTGCTTTCCGGCTCCTGTTTCCGGGCGCGACCCGATCGACCGTTGCACGTTTCACTATCTTCATATCAATCAGTAGTCCCATCAAAAATATTCCGGCATGACCGGACATGTGAGGAGCACTTTGGAGATGACGAAAAAGACTTTGCTGGCCCTCGCGGCCTGCACGATTCCGGCCGCATCGTTCGCGCAGAGCAGCGTGACGATGTTCGGGCTGCTGGACGCCGGCCTCAGCTATGTGAGCAACGAAGGCGGCCACGGCAACGCGAAATTCGACGACAACATCTTCTTCCCGAACCTGCTCGGTTTCGAGGGCAAGGAGGACCTCGGCGCCGGCACGCGCGCGATCTTCCGGCTCGTCAATCAGTTCTCGCTCGCGAACGGATCGATGATCGGCGGCGGCCTGTTCGCGCGCACGGCCTATGTCGGGCTGCAGAACGACCGCTACGGCACGCTGACGCTCGGCAACCAGTACGAGTTCATGGTCGACGCGCTGGCCGCGAGCGGCAACGAGATCGCGCAGGATCTCGTCGGGCTGTACGGCTTTCGCAACGGCCCGTTCGACAAGCTCGCGCTGCCGAACAACCCGACCGGCGCGTTCGACTGGGATCGCGTCGCGGGCAGCAACCGCGTCGCGAATTCCGTGAAGTACACGAGCGCGTCGATCTCGGGCCTGACCTTCGGCGCGCTGTACGGCTTCGGCAACGTCGCGGGATCGGTCGGCGCGAACAATACGGTCAGCGTCGGCGCGAGCTACGACAACGGCCCGTTCGGCGCGGGCGCGGCCTATACGAACCAGAAGTACGGCGCGGCGGGTGGGCTGCCCGCCACCACCGTGCGCAACTGGGGCGCGGGTGCCCACTACACGCTCGGCACGGTCACGGCGAAGGCGCTCTTCACAACCGTGCACAACGCGTGGAACGGCGCGGGCGCGTGGTCGGCGGAAGCCGGCGCCGCGTGGCATCCGTCGCCGGTCTGGGTGATCGGGGCGAGCTACACGTACATGAAGGGCAACGACACGCTCGACAACGCGCATGCGCACCAGTTCCTGGCCGCCGTCCAGTACTGGCTGTCGAAACGCACGATGGTGTATGTCGCGGGCGTGCATCAGCGTGCAAGCCACGGCAGCAACGCGCAGATCAACGGCGTGATGGACGCGAACGGCGCGTCGAGCGGCGCGCTGCAGTCGGTCGCGCGGATCGGGTTCAGTACGCGGTTCTGATTGACCTCGGCCTTGAACGGAAACGCCCGCCCGGTCGATGCCGGGCGGGTTTCCGTTGGCGGGTTATGTCGTCAGAAGCGAATGGTCACCGATTTCGGCTCGGTATAAGCGTCGATGAACGACGAGCCATACTCGCGTCCGATACCGGAGCCCTTCGCGCCGCCGAACGGCACGGCCGGGTCGACCAGCGTGTGCATGTTCACCCACACGGTGCCGGCTTCGATCCGCGGCACATAGCGCAGCGCCTTCGACAGGTCGTTCGTCCACAGGCTCGCGGTCAGCCCGAACGGCGTGTCGTTCATCATCGCGATCAGTTCTTCCTCGTCGTCGAACGGCACGAACGCGCCGACCGGCCCGAAGATCTCCTTGCGATACGAAGCCGATTCCAGCGAGCGCGGCAGCACGATCGTCGGCTTCACGTAGAAGCCGTCACGCGCATACGCGCCGCCGCCGGTGACGATCGTGTCGCCTTCCGTGCGCGCGAGCTCGAACGCGTCGAGACACTTGCGAAACTGCGGTTCGTTGCAGACGGGGCCGATCATCCCGGCGTCGTCCATCGGGTCGGCCGGCTGGAAGCTGTCCAGGCGCGCCTTCATCTTCTCGACCACCTCGTCGAACTTCGCGCGATGCACGAAGAAGCGTTCCGCCGACGCGCACACCTGCCCGCTATGCAGGAACCCGGCTTCGACGATGCCGTCGAGGATCTTGTCGACCGGCGTATCCGGCAGGAACGCCGCCGCATTCTTGCCGCCCAGTTCGAGCGTGAAGCGCGTGAAGTTCGCGTTGACGGCCTCCTCGCCGATGATGCGGCCGGTCGGCACCGACCCCGTGAACGACACCTTCGCCACGCGCGGATCGCGGATCACCTTCGCGCCGACCTTGCCCGTGCCGTTGATCACGTTGAGCGTGCCGGGCGGCAGGCCGGCTTCGGTCGCCAGTTCGGCGATGCGCAGCATCGTGAGCGGCGTGAACTCCGACGACTTGATGAGCACCGTGTTGCCGGTCGCGAGCGCCGCGCCGAATTTCCACACCGGGATCATCACCGGGAAATTCCACGGAATGATCCCGAACACGACGCCCAGCGGTTCGCGCAGCGTGAACGACGTGTAGCGCTCGCCGTTCATGCTCGGGAACGACGGGGCGAGCGTTTCGCCCGCGATCTTCGTGGCCCAGCCCGCGTAATAGCGCAGCCAGCGGGCCGACCAGCCGACTTCGATCACGCGCGACAGCCCGATCAGCTTGCCCGACTGCGCGGTTTCGATCTGCGCGATCTCTTCGCCGTGTGCGTCGATCAGGTCGGCGAAACGCAGCAGGACGCGCTCGCGATCGGCCGGCGTCAGGTTGGCCCACTCGCCGCGAAACGCACGATGCGACGACGCGACCGCGGCCTCGACGTCGTCGTCGGTCGCCTGCGCGACGGAGCCGATCACCGCGCGCGTCGACGGATCGCGCACGTCGATCCGCTCGCCGCGGCCGGCTACCGCCTGACCGTCGATGTAGTGACCGTGTTCGCGCGCGAGAAACGCGCTGACTTCGTCCAGCATCCGTACCCGTGCCATCTGTGTCCCTCCGGAATTCGAATTGAGTGAAAGGCCCGACTTGCCGGCCGCTCTTCGATTCTAGGGACGCGTCGCGCACGCGGATCGGCGTTGCGTGCACACTTTTGGCTTCAGCGTGCAGATCGGTGCGACGCAGCGGTTTCCCTGTGGAAACCACCATTGACGCTGAAGGCCGCCGCTGCCGACAATGATTGCGTTGCACCCCGCGTCCGCGCCGAATGCATTAAGCTCGACGCATTCCCCGGCCCTCTCCCTCTTCCGGCAATGGCACACGAACTCGTCGTCGACGCCAGCAACAGCAACGCGAATCTGCGCGACCTGATCGCGGACAGCTTCCTGCCGCTGGTCTTTCACGACACCGGCCCGCAGTTCCGGATGTCGGTGCGGGTTGCCACGGTCGGCGGCCTGCGGATGGCGGAGGTCGACACCACCGCGATCCGCGTCGATCGCGACCGCTCGCTCGCGTCGCGCGCCGACAGCGACTGCTACAAGATCCTGTTCCAGATCGCCGGACAAAGCCGCGTCACGCAGCGCAACGCGACGTCGACGGTCCATCCCGGCGAGTGGGTGATCTACGATGCGACGCAGCCGTACATGATCGAATCGGCGAACGCGTCGCGCTTCGTCGCGGCGTTGACGCCGCCGAGAAGCGGCACGATGTGGCGCTGGTTCGTGGAGCGCGCGGGCGTGCAGGTCCGTCGAACCGTCGGCAATGCGCAATTGGCGCTTCAATCGATCCATTACCTGATGGACGGGCAGGTGCCGAACGATCCGGAAAGCCTGTTCGGCTTCGAGCAGTCGACGCTGATGCTGCTCGATTCGGTGATCCGCCGCGAGGCGAGCGATTCGCTGACCGGCGCCGATGCGCGCAGCGCGACGCTGCGGATGAATGCGGAAATCTATCTGTCGCACCACTACAGCGATCCCGATCTGTCGCCGGACAAGCTCGCGAGTGCGCTGAACGTGTCGCGGCGCACGTTGTACAGCGCACTGGCCGCGACCGAGCGGACGCCGCAGAGCCTGATCCAGGAATACCGGCTGCAGGCGAGCAAGCGCGCGCTGGAGGATCCGGCGGATCCCAACCGCAACCTGCTGGAGCTGGCGATCGCGTGCGGCTTCTCGGACATCACGCATTTCGGGCGCGCGTTCAAGGCACGGTTCGGATGCAGCCCGGGCGCGTATCGCGTCGCGTGTCGCGGTATTTCGGAGGCGTGAAGCGGGATCACCGCGAACTGCGGCGGTTTCGATGAACGATCTCGGGGTCGACGCGCGCGTGCTCCGGGGAAATATGCATCAGCAGCAGCCTGGCATCGCCGCCCGGTGTCGACCACACGTGCACTCGTGTCATCTCGGCACCATTCGACGACGTCGGCCAACGCACATGCGATCGTCCACTTGCGATTCCGGCGTGTCGGCCCGACGGTCCGCGCCTGCGAAAAATCGGCGGCACCACGCGTATCGCCCCGTCCGGCTTCCGCACATGTCATTCAACATGATCAGCATTCAATGCGACGCTTGAAGCCGACACTATGTGCAGCATGAGATTCAATCAGGCCCAACTTTCACTCGGCGATCTCCGCACCTTCACCTGATATCGCCACTCGAAAATAATATGCACTACTACGGTGCCAATCCATAGTGCTGTCTACCCATTGATGCTTCATTTGATGTCTGACATTCTGGAAGCGTGTCAGCGATGCATGGAATGTAACAAAAATGAATGGATTTCGTCTTGAAAATGAAATTTCTTGCGCGTGCAACGTAGACGGCCCGGACCTTGCACCCCCCACACGTTCGAAGACGGAATCTCCTGTTGTTTCGCCCGACGAAACACCCCCCGCACGCCGCGACTGTCTCAGGATTGCCCGCCTGATCGATGTCCTTCGGACACCGGCATGCCATTTCGACGAGAACGGGCGAGTCGTCAGCATCAACGATGCATGGCTTGCCTACGCGGATCGCTCCGCCGAGACCACGTATCGACTCCAATGGACGGAGTTGATCCATCCGGAGCACCGATGCACCGCCCAGTCGACACTTCACGCGGCGCAACCCGGCTCGGTGCACGAAACGCTGGAGTGCCGGCTGGCGGGTTCCCACGGCATCGACCAGTGGTTCACCGTCGACCTTCATCGCGTTGACGACGGATGGCTCTGCACTTGCACGAATATCCATGACCTGAAGGCCAAGGAAATCGAACTGAAGAGTCACACGTCGATACAGACGGACATGCTGAATATCAGCATCGACTGCATCAAACTGATTTCGCCGACAGGCAACGTGCTGCATATGAACCGCGCCGGCTGCCAGGCGCTGGGCGTCGACGAAGACTCGGGATTCGGTATGCCGTGGCTGCCGCTCCTGCCCGAAGACGTCTGGCCCGAGGGAAATGTCGCGCTCGAATCCGCCAGGAACGGTGTGTTCGGCAGGTTTCCCGGGCGCAGCGAGCGTCCGGGGCGCGACATTCAATACTGGGACAACATGCTGACGCCGATATTGGACGCCGATGGAAAAACGACCGCCATTCTGTGTGTTTCGAGAGACGTGACGCGCGAGCGCGGGGCGCTCGATCTGCTTCGACGCAGCGAAGAAAGGCTGGCTATCGCGGCCCGCGTCGGCGGACTGGGAATCTGGGACTACGACATCGCATCGGACACACTGCACTGCGACGAGAACTGGCATCGAATCATGGGCCACGCTCCCGGGCGGGCGATTACCTCGATCGACCAGTTTCGCGCGTTGATTCACCCGGACGACGTCGACAAGGCCATGAAGGTCACCCGGACCGCGGAGGAATTCAATTCGTTCGGCAGGGATTATCGCGTCGAGTATCGCGTCATTCAGCCCGACGGCGAGATTCGATGGGTGCAGTCCACCGCCTATCCGCAGCATGAAGACGGCGTGACCCAACGAACGATCGGGTTCGTGCTCGACGTGACGAAGATTCGTCTGGCGGAGCGGCGCCGGGAGGCATGGCTGCACTTCATTTCCCACGACATGCGCTCGCCTCAGGCATCGATTCTCGCGTTGATCGATCTTCAGCGAGCCGCTGAACCGGCCCCGCCCGCCAAGGACCTGCTCGATCGAATTGCCGCGTACGCGCGCCGTACGCTGGCACTGGCCGACGACTTCGTTCTGCTGGCGCGCGCCGAAGCACCGACCTGGTCACTGGTGGAAACGGATATCGGCAGCGTGGTACTCGATGCGATCGACGAACTGTGGGCACTCGCTCAAGCGCGCGGCATCCGGCTCGACGTGAACGTCGGGGACGAGGTCTGCATCGCCCGCGTGGAACCCTTCCTGCTGATGCGCGCGGTCGTCAATCTCGTGAGCAATGCCATCAAGTTCAGTCCTGGCAACGCCACGGTAACCGTGCGCCTGTCCGCAGTCGAACACGGCTACGCCATTTCCGTTGCCGACCACGGGCCCGGCATATCAGCCGAAGCCCGGCAACGTCTGTTCGAGCCATTTCAACGCCTGCAAGTCGAACCGCCTCGTTACCCATCGGGCGCCGGTCTCGGGCTGGCTTTCGTGAAGACGATCGCGAAGCGATATGGCGGCAACATCGATTTGCATACCCGCCCGGGCGAAGGCTGCACGTTCATCCTGACGTTGCCGGGCGTCTCGTCGACACATGTTGCCACCTGATGCACGGCCACCACGAAACCTTGCCTCTCGAGAAGCGTAGCAGATGGAAAATCAGGTTTGCTAAATTGGCAGTTCACGGTCGGCGCCGACCGTTTTCTCTCGAAGCGCACCGAAGAACCGCCGCATTCACTCGCGCGGTTCAGCCGTCAGTTGCCGCAACTGTTCGAGCAGCTTGACGGCAGGACTCGGCAACAAACCGTGCCGACGCCGAAATGCGGTCAACGTGCGCCGCCCGACCACCCCCGGCAATTCGAGCGTATCGAACACCCCCGCCTTGCTTTCCGTCACGTACATCGGTTCAGCCATCCAGCTCAGAAAACCGGATCGGGCGACGAGACTCTTCAGCACGGTGATCGATCGGGTTTCGACCACGACGTTCGGCAAGCCGAGCCCGTTTGCGACGAACACCTGCTGCATGTGCTCGAATGGCGCGGTGCCGCGCGGCGGGATCGCCCACTGCTGATCCAGCGTATCGGCCAGCGTGATCCCCTGCTTTCCGCGCAGCGGGTGATCGAGCGCCGCCACCACGTAGCTGTTGTCCTCCCAGCGACAGTCCTCGATCGCGACGATCTCTTCGGTGTCGGGCATCACCATGCTGAGTGCGAGATCGATTTCGCGCTGCACCAGCGCCTCGGCAAGACGATCCCAGACGCCTTCGATGACGTGAACGCGCAAATTGGGCCACTTCTGCAACACGCCGCTCACGGCGAGCGGCAGCACGAGGCTCGCGATGCTGCCGACCGCACCGCAGCGAATCGTCCCGCGTGCGAGCCCGCGCATCGCGTCGATCTCTTCGCGCGCCTGCTCCGCCTCGCGCTGCAACAGAATCGCGTGCGGCAGCAGCGCCTCCCCCACCGCCGTCAGGTGCATGCCGCGCGTATGGCGCTCGAATAAAGGGGCACCAACCTCCTCTTCGAGCCGGCGGATCGCCCGGCTCAAGGCCGGTTGGGTGACGTGCAAGGTCTCGGCCGCGCGCCCGAGACTACCGGCCGAGGCGATCGTGACGAATGCGTGAAGCTGCTGGAGATTGAAAGTCATGCCTGAAGGTAATGCCTTTTTGCGAAATCGGCAATTTCGGAGAGTCCCCGATGTTTCGATAATGCGTACTCCAAGACCGTACTGAACGACAGGAGACTTCAATGGAGCACAGCCTCCCGCCGCAAGGCCGTCAAGCCGCCAATGCACCGGGCATGACGGTACGCGATGCGGTGATCGACTTCGCGCGCCGCGTCGGCATGACGTCCGTGTTTGCCAACCCGGGCTCGACGGAACTGCCGATGTTCCGCGACTTCCCCGCCGATTTCCGCTATGTACTCGGGCTGCAGGAAGCCGTCGTCGTCGGCATGGCGGACGGCTACGCCCAGGCCAGCGGGCGGGCCGCCCTCGTGAACCTGCATTCGGCAGCCGGCGTCGGCAACGCGATGGGCAACATCTTCACCGCCTTCCGCAACCGGACGCCGCTGGTGATCACAGCGGGACAACAGGCGCGCGCGATCCTGCCGTTCGATCCGTTTCTTTCGGCCACGAGTGCCACGGAACTCCCCAAACCCTATGTGAAGTGGAGCATCGAGCCGGCGCGAGCCGAAGACGTGCCGCTCGCCATCGCACGCGCCTGGGCGATCGCGATGCAGGAGCCGCGCGGGCCCGTATTCGTGTCCATTCCGGTCGACGATTGGGACCAATCGGCCGAACGGCTGCCCGAGCGCGTCGTTTCGCATGTGACACGCCCCGCCGCGGACGCGCTCGCGCACATTGGAGACCTGCTCGATCAGTGCGAGCGCCCCGCCTTCGTCGTGGGCGGCGCCGTGGACCGCGCCGGCGCCGTCGACGACCTCGTTCGGCTGGCGGAACGTCATTGCGCACGCGTATATGTCGCACCCATGACCGGGCGCTGCAGTTTTCCGGAGTCGCATCGGCTGTTCGCCGGTTTCCTGCCCGCGATGCGCGAGCGCATCGTCGAACTGCTCGATGGCCACGACGTGATATTCGCCGTCGGTGCACCGGCCTTCAGCTATCACGTCGAAGGGCACGGCCCGCACGTTCCCGCAGGCGCGACGCTGTGTCAGTTGATCGATGATCCGGGTACGGCGGCATGGACGCCGGAGGGTCTGGCCGTCGTCGGGAACGTGCGGCTCGGCATCCAGGATCTGCTCGAGCGCGGTGCGCCGCGCGGGCGCGCGTTGCCTGCGCCCCGGCAGTTGCCGCCGCGTGCGCTGCCGCCCGGCCCGGGTGAGCGCATGTCGGTCGCCTTCGCGCTGCAAACGCTGAGCGAAGTCCGTCGCGCCGAGGACATCGTCGTCGAAGAAGCGCCGAGCGCGCGCCCCGTGATGCAGGCGTACCTGCCCATCCAGCGGGCAGGCGGATTCCTGACCATGGACAGCGGCGGCCTGGGCTTCGGCATGCCGGCAGCGGTCGGCGTGGCGTTGGCCCGTCACGGCGAGCGCGTGATTGCGGTGATCGGAGACGGTTCGAGCATGTACTCGATCCAGGCGATCTGGTCGGCGGTACATCTGCGCTTGCCCATCACGTTCGTGATTCTGAACAACACGCGCTATGCGGCGTTGCAGGACTTCGCGCCGGTGTTCGGCTTCGGTCCGGAAGACCCCGTGCAGGGCACCGACCTGCCCGGTCTCGATTTCGTGAAGATCGCCGCCGGCATGGGCTGCCCGGGCGTGCACCTGACCGACGCCGACGGCCTGCGCGACGCGCTGCGAAGCGCGCTCTCGGCGAACGGTCCGTCACTCGTCGAAATCGAGGTCGCGTAAGCCGCCCTCGACCCTCGAACCATCCAGGAGACAAACGATGAAGACAGTGTCGATGCTCATCGACGGCGAGCAAGTCATGGCACGCAACGGCGCGATGTTCGAGCGCCGTAATCCGCTCGACGGTGAGGTGGCGTCGCGCGCGCCCGCCGCCAGCGTCGAGGATGCCGAGGCAGCGGTGGATGCCGCGGCCCGCGCATTCCCGATCTGGTCGGAATTCGGCCCGCTCAAGCGGCGCGAGCTGCTTACCGCTGCGGCCCGGGCGCTCGAGGCGAAGTCCGACGCCTTTGCGGCGGCGATGGCATCCAAGACCGGCGCATCCGGCTTGTGGGCCGGCTTCAACGTCCACCTTGCAGCACAGGGCCTGCTCGAAGCCGCCGCGATGACGACGCAGATCGGCGGCGAACTGATCCCGTCGGACGTGCCCGGCAGCCTCGCGATGGGCATGCGCCAACCGGCGGGCGTCGTCCTTGGCATCGCGCCATGGAATGCGCCCGTGATTCTGGGTGTGCGCGCCATCGCACTGCCGCTCGCATGCGGCAACACCGTCGTGTTGAAGGGCTCGGAGATGTGTCCGGCCACCCATGGCCTCATCATCGAGGCGATGCAGGAGGCCGGATTGCCGCCCGGCACGGTGAATTTCGTCACGAATGCCCCGGCGGATGCAGCCCGCATCGTCGACGCGCTGGTCGCCCATCCCAAGGTCCGGCGGGTCAACTTCACGGGTTCGACGCGCGTGGGGCGCCTGATCGCGGAACAATGTGCCCGTCATCTGAAACCGGCCGTGCTCGAACTCGGCGGCAAGGCACCGTTCATCGTCCTCGATGACGCGGACGTCGACGCAGCGGTCGACGCGGCCATCTTCGGTGCCTTCGCCAATTCGGGGCAGATCTGCATGTCGACCGAGCGCATCATCGTCGACGAACGGATCGCGGATGCGTTCGTCGAGCGGCTCGCCACGCGTGCGCGCGCGCTACCGCTCGGCGATCCTCGAAACGGCCCGGTGGTCCTCGGGTCGGTCGTCGACATGAGTACGGTCGAGCGCTGCAATGCATTGATCGACGACGCACTCGCGCACGGCGCAACGCTCGCGAGCGGCGGCAAGGCCGACACGACGCTCATGCCCGCCACGTTGCTCGATCACGTCACGCCGGCGATGCGCATCTACCATGACGAATCATTCGGCCCGGTGAAGCCGATCGTGCGCGTGCGCGGCGAGGAAGCGGCGATCGCTTGCGCAAACGACAACCCCTATGGCCTCGCGGCGGCCGTGTTCAGCCGAGACAGCGCACGCGCGATGAACGTCGCCCGGCGCGTCGAATCGGGTATCTGCCATATCAATGGACCGACGGTACACGACGAGGCGCACATGCCGTTCGGCGGCGTCAAGGACAGCGGCTTCGGGCACTTCGGCGGCCGCGCGGGTATCGCGGAATTCACCGACTTGCGGTGGATCACGCTGCAGACCACGCCGCGCCACTATCCGTTCTGAGGAGCATGCGATGCAGATCGCCATTCTGGGTGCCGGTGCGATGGGTTCGTTCTTTGGCGGCCGCCTCGCGCTGGCGGGTCATTCGGTCAGCCTGCTCGATATCGACGACGCTCATCTCGCATCGATTCGCAGCCACGGCCTGCGACTTTCGACCGATTCCGGCGAGCAAATCGTGCGCGATCTCGTCGCACTGCGGCCGGAGGAGGCCAGCAAGCCCGTCGACCTCGTCATCGTCTTCACCAAGACGATGCATACGACCGCCGCACTCGCTGCCGCAAGCGCCGTACTCGGCCCTGACACCGTCATCCTGTCCTTGCAGAACGGCCTGGGGAACGCCGAACGGCTCGCCCGTTCCGTATCGCCCGACCGGGTCATGGTCGGCGTGACCACGTGGCCGGCCGACAAGTCGGAACCTGGCGCCGTCAGCTCGCATGGCCAGGGCACGATCCGGCTGATGAACGCGAACGGCACGCATACGAGCGCGCTCGAACAGACCGTGCATGCGTTGAATGACGCCGGCCTCTCGTGCCATGTCGATCCCGACGTCTGGGCCGCGATTTGGGAGAAGGTTGCATTCAACGCCGCCCTCAACAGTCTGTGTGCCGTGACGCAATGCATGGTCGGCGAGTTGACGAATACCGCTGACGGCGAAGAACTGGCGCTGAAGATCGTTTCAGAGGTGATGGCCGTCGCGCGTGCACTCGGCATTTCGGCAAGTGAAGCGCACGTGGCGTCGAATGTGCGCGATGCGCTCGCCCATCATCGTACGCATCGGCCATCGATGCTGCAGGACGTGCTGGCCGGCCGGCGTACCGAGATCGAAGCGATCAATGGCGCGGTAGTCGAGGCTGCTCACAAGGCCGGTGTCGCGGTGCCGTATACGCACAGCCTGGCCTGCCTCGTCAGGCTCGTCGATGCGCGTACACGTCAGTCGGACGGTGCGACGGCTCGACACTGAAGCGCGTGGCGGTTGCCGCCGGGCGCGTCGTTGAAGCGTCCGTCGACACATCCACGCAGCCGGCCGCGGTGCGGAGCCTCACGCAACCTGCCGCGGCCATTTCAAAACACAAGGGCGCGCTGCGCGCACCAGGAGACAAAATGAACCCGTCCATTTCCGCGTCGTCCGACGCGCGAACCCCATCAGGCGATCTCGGCCTGCACGGCGGCGGATCGCTCGATATCGGGCACACGCTCGATCACGGCCCGTACGCGCTCGTACAGCGAATCGCCGTCGTCCTGGCTGCGCTTTCCATTATCGTGGACGGCTTCGACAGCCAGCTCATCGGCTTCGCGATCCCGGTCCTGATCAAGGAATGGGGCGTGACACGCGGGGCCTTCGCGCCCGTCGTCGCGGCCGGCCTGATCGGCATGGGAATCGGCAGCGCAATGGCCGGCCTGTTCGCCGATCGATTCGGACGTCGCTGGGCCGTGATCGCGAGCGTGCTGGTGTTCGGCACGGCGACCTGCGCGATCGGGTTCGCACCGAACATCGCCGTCATTGCCGCGTTGCGCTTCGTGGCGGGTCTGGGCATCGGTGGTGCGCTGCCCACGTCGACGACGATCACGGCCGAATTCACGCCGGCCCGGTATCGGACGCTCGCGGTCACCGCAACCATCGTTTGCGTACCGCTCGGCGGGATGCTCGCCGGCTTGTTCGCGGGGCAGGTGTTGCCGTCGTACGGATGGCGCGGCCTGTTCTTCGCAGGCGGCATCCTGCCGCTCATCCTGGGCATCGTGTTGCTCGCCATGCTGCCCGAATCGCCCCGCTATCTCGCGCGTCGCCGGCACCGCTGGCCCGACCTCGTGCGTCTGCTCGCCCGCATGGGGCATCAACTCGGCGCCGACACCCTGTTCACCGATGCGCGCGAGCAGCAAACCGAACGGCAGACGGGATTCCTGTCCCTGTTCCGCGAGGGCCGCGCGCGCGATACGGTTTCAATCTGGAGCGCATTCTTTGCATGTCTGCTGGCTGTCTATGCGGCGTTCAGCTGGCTGCCCGCCATGCTCACCAGCGAGGGATTGTCGGTCGCGATCGCCGGTTACGGCTTGACGGCCTACAATCTCGGCGGCGTGCTCGGCGCACTCGCGTGTGCGATGGCGATCGCCCGCTACGGTTCGCGCGGCCCGCTGCTTCTGTGCTGCATCGGGGGCGCCGTCAGTGCATGGCTGATCCTCGGCGTGGACTTGAAGCATCAGACTGCACTCCTGATCATCGGACTCGGGCTGCACGGCCTGTTCGTCAACGCAGTCCAGTCGACGATGTATGCGCTCTGCGCGTACGTCTATTCGACCGGCGTGCGGGCAACCGGCACGGCGTCCGCGCTTGCTTTCGGCCGGCTCGGCGCAATCCTCAGCGCATTTGCCGGTGCGGCCGTCATTACCGCGACCGGGGGGACCGGCTACCTGCTGATGCTCGGTTCGGCGATGGTGGTCGTGTTCGTCGCCCTTGCAGTCGTCCGTCAGCATATTCCCGCAGCCGCACATTCGAGCCGAGGTTAGGCATACGCAATTCCGGTGGTCGTCGCATCGGCGACGATCACCCATTCCGCGCGAACGGACACATTGAAAAGCACACGGCACGCAGGAAGCCGCCGATTGACGCCCGAATTTTGCGGAACCATATTTGTCGAGATGACTCATGTGGCCCAGCCGCCTGCCGTGGGAAGATCGAAGAATGGGATCGCCGGACAACCTGAATGCGAATTGCCGTGCCAGCGAATCGCTCGCCCAATGGGAGCAGGCGGCGGCGCAATGCTGCGTTCCGCTTGCCATATCGCACGAGCGGGATGCGCACTTCTCGGGAAGCATACAAAGCGCGACGATCGCCGACGTCTGCATCTCGCGGATTTCTGCCGGAAGGCATGTCGCCGTGCATGATGTCCAGTCGGTCTCCAACACGGACGGAGACTATATTCTTGCCAGTCTTCAGTTGCAGGGGGCAGGCAAGCTGATTCAGGACGGACGCTGCGCGTCGGTCGAGCATCACGACCTCGTTTTATTCGATTCGCGCAGACCGTTTCGCTGGGAGCTCGCCGAGCCGTTCGACCAAATCTGCATCCGGTTCCCGATGTCGCTGGTCACGTACCGGATCCCGCTTCGGGACACCTTCGTCGCGCATACGATCTCCGGCACCGAGGGCCTGGGCATGCTCGTGGCGCAGCACCTCATCACGCTGTGCGCCGAACGCGAGCAGCTCGCCCGTTCCCCGAGCGCGCCGCAAATTTCCACGTCAGCCGCGGATCTGGTCGGCGGACTGCTGGCGGAGTGGCTGCAAGTCCGCCCGGGCCCCCGCACCAATCTTCATGCAATGCACTTGCAACAGTTGCGTCAGTTCATTTCGAACAATCTTCGGAATCCCGATCTGAATGCCGAGATGGCAGCAGCCGCACTGGGCGTGTCGGCGCGCTATCTTCATCGCCTCGTTCAGCACGACGACACCACCATCGGCCGCATGATTCTCGTCGCACGACTGGAGCACTGTGCGCAGTGGCTCTCGCTGAAATGCCACGCACATCGCTCGATCGAGCAGATCGCCGGAACCTGGGGATTTGCAAGCGCGGCGCATTTCAGCCGGGCGTTTCGTGCCCATTACATGAAAACGCCGCGCGAATACCGGCTAATCCATCAGTCGACGCCTTCCTGACCGTCGTCGGGTTCGCTCGAGGCCGCATCCCGCGCCGGCGATTGCGACCTTCGCAATGCATCGCTTTCCCCGGCATGCTCGACGCACCGCCGCGGCCGCTTGTCGAACCATAGTTTCAGGACGTCGGGGCGCGCGTAGTGCCCGACCGGATCCGCCGCGGCCTTCGCGAGCGAGATGCGCCCGAGATCGATGTCGACGTACAGCAACCCTTCCGTCGTCTCCGGCAGTTTCTCCACGAGCGCTTGCCCGTCCGGCCCGTACGCCGTGGCATGCCCGCCGCCGGCGCGGATCATCGCACGCTTGTCTTCCGTATCGCACAGCATGTCGACCATGTGCTCGCTGATCATCGCGCACGGCGCGAGCACGAAGCACGAGCCCTCGACGGCATATACCCGGCTGACCGCGTTGTTCACCTCATGGCCGAGCGCGGGTGCGAATTCATACATGGAGAAGCTCGGCCACGCCGCGACGTGCACCTGTTCGTGCTGCGCATACATCGCGTACTTGGTCAGCGGCTGAATGTGCTCCCAGCAACACAGGGCACCGAGGCGGCCGATGGCGAGATCGTGCACGGCCAGATCGCTGCCGTCGCCGTCGCCGAACACGGTGCGCTCGACATGAGTCGGCCGCAGCTTGCGGCGCGTGGCGACAGTCGCGCCGTCCGGGCCGATGATCCACTGCGCGATATAAAGGCTGCCGCCGCAGCGCTCCGACAAGCCCAATACCACCGTCATCTCGTTGCGTGCCGCCGCCTCCCGCAGGGCCGCGGCGTGCGGACTGTCGTACGTCATCGAGTTGTCGAAATAGCGCTGGACGAAACCGGCCCCGAGCGCCCATGCGGGCGGCCCGAGCCACACATGGAACGGATAGCCGGGCAGCCAGGTTTCCGGAAATGCAATCAGTGAGGCGCCGTTGTGCCCGGCTTCGTCGATCAGTGCGATCGTTTTTTCGATTCCCCTGTCGAGATTCAGGAATTCGGGCACGGCCTGCACGACGGCCGCGATGTACTTCGGATGTTCCAGTGTCATTTGAGTACCCGTGATTGAACTGATCACCGCTTCGACTAGAACCGGTGTTGAATGCCGACCGACGCTGCCAGCGTATTGCCGTCCGGGATGCGGGTGAGGTCGCCGTTGGCGGCGACGCCCGTTCCGATGCCGCCGTGATTGTTGACGAGCGCGACCTGTGCATAAAGCGACGTCCTCACCGACAACGAGTACATCGCCCCCGCCGAATACATCAGCGAATGACTGCCGCTCGCCGATCTGTCCTTCGAGTAATACACCCCGCAGTCCAGGAGAATCGGAGCAGACGGTTTCCACGACAACCCGCCACCATAGGTCATGTAGTTCGGGCTGCCGGGCGCCTCGTTGTTGCGCAGACGAATGGCGAGCGCGTAACCCGTCACCGATTCGAACGAATATGACGCACCGAGCGTGGCGCCGTCGATGGCGGTCTGGCCCGTCGCCGTGTCTTTCGCCTGGTAGTACGCCGCGTCGGCGGAGAACGGTCCGGCCGCATAGGTCAGCGACCCGGAGAGCCGGCGCCCCTTGACGCCGCTGCCCGCGATTCCGCCCGGTGCGTACTGGATGCTGCCGGTGAAACCGCCGAATGTCGGCGACGTATACACGAGCGAGTTCGAATCGAAAATCCCGTTGATGCCGACCTTGCCCAGATATTCCGTGAACGCGCTCGCGAAATTGGACATGGCGCGCGGGTCGCGACCGCCGATCGCCAGAAAGAACGGCGAAAATTGCAGGCCTGCCTTGATGTCGCCGAAACCGCCGGTTGCCTGGACGTATGCATGGCGGCCGAAAATACCGCCGTTCGAATTGCCGAATTGCCCTGTCGTCGTCGAGAACCCGTTCTCGAGCGCGAACCCGATCTTGGTCCCGCCGCCGATATCCTCCTGTCCTTTCAGACCCCAGATCGACGGCGCCCACCCGCCATCGAGTGCGCCTTTCAAAGCGCCGGCGTTGCCGGAGGACTTGGTCTGGTAGACGAGGCCGGTATCGACGATGCCGTACAACGTGACATTCGATTGCCCAAGTGCGTGTGTCGATACGCCGCCAAGGGTTGCCATCGCCAGCAACGCGGCTGACGGTCGATGAAGCAGTTTCATTTGACGATCTCCGATGAAATTTAGTTTTTCTGTGCGCTCAGGCTTTCATGCGTCGTGGCGCGGCCGCGCTTTCCCGGTGCCGTTTCCCGCAGCAGAAAGGCGAGCAGAAAGCCGGCACCGAGCGCGGCGGAGGCAAACAGGATCGTCAATTGAAGGCCCATATGCTGGGCAATGAAGCCGGCAATGGCCGGGGCGACACCGCCGCCGAAGATCTCGCCGGCGCCGACGACAGCGCCCACCGCGGACGAGGTCAGGGACGAAGGCACGGCCTCGGCCGCAACCGGCCCCGCCATCAGCGAGATCGCGCCGCAGCAGAAGAAGGCGATCGCAAACAGGAGTACGAACAACACCGCCGGAATCGTCGGTGCATAAGCGAACGCGAGCAGCGACGCACAGCCGGCGAGAAAGGTGATCTTCGCGGCGTTCCTGCGCCCGATGGAATCGGATATGCCGCACACGAAGATCTGGCCGGCAAATCCGCCAAATCCGAGGCCCGACATCACGAAACCCATCTGTGCCGTCGACATGTGACGGAAGTCGGTCAGATACACGGGGGTGATGGCCGCGAGAACGAACAGTCCGGCCATTGCGCAGAAAATGGCGCCCATGCCGACGCGCACGTTGCCGTACCGAAGCACCGAACCCCAGCTCTCCCGATGCGGCGCGCGATCGGGCGACGCCGTCGAGGCGATGTGAATCGGCTCACGGATCGTTCGGTACATCAGGAATGCGAGCAGCAACCCCGGTGCGGCGACGATCGCGAACACGATACGCCACGACGGCACGACCGACAGCAGTTGCGTGGCGATGATCGGCCCGAGGCCGAGCCCGAACAGTGCGAAGCAGCCCTGAATGATGCCGAGGTTCAGGCCGCGTCGTACGGGAGGTGACGCGTCGTCCCCCGCCGCGAAGCTGGCGGGACAGTACGCGCCCTCCGTGACGCCCATCAGTACACGCGTGAACATGAGCACGCCGACACCGCCGACGAGGCCGGTCGACCCGGACAGCAGCGAAAACAGGATGATCGCGGGGATCAGGATCTTGCGTCTGCCGACCGTGTCGGACAGCCGTCCCATCAGGATGGCGGACACGCCCCACGCAAGGCCCAGCACGGCCGTGACGTTCCCGAGATCCTGATAGGTGAGGCCAAGGTCCCGCATCATTTGCGGAAACAGCGGTGTAATGAGCCAGCGGTCGAGACCGACCAGCCCGAAGCCAAGCGCGAGCAACGCAATCGCCCGCCGTTCATATGTCGAATTTGATCTGATGTTTGTATTCATGGTGCACCCCCCTTGCGTCTCCCGCAGTCAGTCATCAGCACGTACGTCAACCCGTTGACCCGTTCCGGCACGTGTCGCGTGTCGGTGCGGCGTCAGGGCAATCGTCCGGCGCGGAAATTTTCAGAAGTTGACTGGGAGCGAACTGCTTCTTGACGTGCAGCGCCTCATGCCGCGGTTATCGGCAACGACACCGGCGGGCGCGGCAGGATCGGATCCACTGGGGGGCAAATGGAGTGGCGTCGGGGGCGTGAGCGGCGTGCGGTTCCGGGCAGCCCGAACAGAGATCCAGCATGCGTTTCACGCGTTCCTGACGGGCGCCTCGTTCTGACCGCACCCTGAACTTCTCGAGGAACGACTCATGCGTTGATACATGCGCACAGCGCTTGCGCGATCGCATCGAGCGGTGTGCCGGGCCCGAACGTCGCCGCGACGCCCTTCGCCTTCAGATGGCGAATATCCGCGGCCGAAAAGATGCCGCCCAACACCACCGGAATCCGGGCGCGATGCAATGCCAGTTCGTCGAGCAGCCCTTCGACGAGCTCGAGGTGGGCGCCCGACAACGACGAAATGCCCACGATATCGGCACCATGCGCCTGCGCGGCTGCCGCCACGGATGCGGGTTGCTGAAACAGTGGCAGGCGCAGGACGTCGAATCCGGCGTCCTCGAGCGCGGCTGCGACGACGGCCGCACCGCGGTCGTGTCCGTCCTGGCCGAGCTTGGCGATCACGATGCGCGGCCTGCGTCCCGCGCGTGTCGCCAGCCGGTCGACGCAGCCCTTCGCCGCCCGCCATGCGGCGTCGTCTCGCCGATGTTCGCCGTAGACGCCCTCGCCGTCCGCTTCCACCGCCGCAGCATGTCGCGGCCATACCGATTCCAGCGCGCGCGTACACTCCCCGACGGTCGCACGTGCCCGCATGCAGTCGATCGCCAGTGCGAGCAGGTTTGCGGTGCCGTCACGCGCCGCGTCGGCCAGCCGCTGCAACGCCGCCGCAACCCGCGCCGGATCGCGCGCGGCCTTGACGGCTGCGATTCGCCGCGTCTGCCCGGCACGCACATGACGGCCGTCCATCTCACGCACCATGAATTCGCCAGTCGGTTCGTCCGCGACGAACCGGTTCACGCCGACCACGGTCCGGCACCCGGAATCGACCTGCGCCTGCGTCGCGGCCGCGGCACGCAGCAAGCGCCGCTTGACCCAGCCGGACTCGATCGCGGCGATCACGCCGCCCTGCGCGGCGATGGCGGCCAGTTCGGCGCGCACGCGTGTCGCGATGCCGTCCGTCAGCGACTCCATCATGTACGAGCCGGCCCACGGATCGACCGTGTCGCACAGTCCCGTTTCATGCTGCAAAATCAGCTGCGTATTGCGCGCGAGGCGCGCCGCCGCCGCGGAAGGCAGCGCAAGCGCTTCGTCGTACGCATTCGTGTGCAGCGACTGCGTGCCGCCGAACGCCGCGGCCATCGCCTGCGCCGTCACGCGAACGATGTTGTTTTCCGGCTCCTGTGCCGTCAATGACCAGCCCGACGTCTGGCAATGCATGCGCAGTGCGCACGCCCGGGGCGAATGCGCGCCGCACGCGTGTGCGATCTCCGCCCACAGCAGACGCGCCGCGCGCAGCTTGGCGATTTCCGTATAGAAATCGCTGCCGACGCCGAAGAAAAAGCTCAGACGGGAGCAGGCTTCATCCACCGGCATGCCGCGTGCGGCCATCGTGTCGACGTACGCGCGCGCGTTCGACAGCGTCAGCGCGAGTTCGAGCACGGCATCGGCGCCGGCTTCCTGGAAGTGATATCCCGACACCGACAGCGCATTGAAGCGCGGCGCATGCCGAGCCAGCCACAACGCGACGTCGGCGACGATCCGCATCGACGGTTCCGGCCCGAAGATCCACGTATTGCGGACCATGTACTCCTTCAGGATGTCGTTCTGAATCGTCCCGCCGATCCGCTCGGGCGGCACGCCCTGCTCCTCGGCGGCCACGACGAACGCCGCCATGATCGGCAGGACCGCGCCATTCATCGTCATCGACACGGTCGTGGCGTCGAGCGCAATGCCGTCGAACAACCGCACCATGTCCTCGACCGTATCGATCGCGACGCCGGCCACGCCGACATCGGCCTGCGCGTCGGCGCAGTCCGAGTCGTAGCCCCGCTGCGTCGCCAGGTCGAATGCCACGGACAGCCCTTGCGCCCCCTGCGCGAGCGCCGTGCGAAACGCGAGATTGGAATCTGCCGCGTCGGCATGCCCCGTGTATTGCCGGATCGTCCATGGGCGATCGGTATACATCGACGCGTACGGCCCGCGCACGTAGGGCCACGCTCCGGGCATGCCGTCGAGATGCGCGACGGCGTCGAGATCGCTCCGCGTGTAGAGTTTCCGCAGCGGCACCGCGCGCGCGCCTCGATCGTTCCGCGCGACGTTCTCCACGTCGGCGCCCGGCTCCATGCACGCCGCTTCTTTCATGCCCGACTCCAGCGCTTTTGCGTGATCACATCGGCAATCTTCGTCCCGTCGCCGTCGCGCACGATTTCGCTCCAGTGCAACAGGCCATCCGCATCGGATCGAGCACGCGCGAAACGCACGGTCAACGAATCGCCGAGGTCGAGATTTCCATGAAAGTACAGTTGACGCGCCGCCAGCACGGGTGCCTGCTCGAAGCGGTAATGCTGCCATTCCGCACGGTCGACGAATGCCTGGAAGCTGGCGAAGTAAAGCAGGTCCGCGCCATTGAAATCCATGTTCGGGCACGGCAGGAACGAGACGCTTGCGCCGTCGCCCTCCGCGAGACCGGCGAGCGCCGGCACGATCGACGCATCCCGCACCCGCAACTTCTTCGCACGTTCCGCCATCGCCAGCGCATCGGCCGGAACCGGTCCGGTGCTGCCGTCGATGCCGGTCATGCGCGCCTTCGCCACCGAGCGGTTGCTGCCGGCGTGTTCACGCGTCACGAACGTCGACATCATCCGCACGATACCGGCTTCGTCGTCGCCGTGCCGGATCCGCTGCTCGCTGAAATGGCGAATCGGGCCGACCCTGCGAAGCGCGACATGAAGCGCGAACGTGTCGTTCTCGCGAATCGCGTGACGGCGGTTCATGTCGACGTGCACCGCAACGAACGACGCATAGGCACGCCGCCCGTCGTCGTCGAAGAACTCGGGGACGTCGCGGCCGCCATGCGCGGCCAGCGCGTCCCAGTGACGCTGCCCGCACTCCTTGAGCAGCCAGTTTTCCGCGAGCCCCGTGTGCGCGAGTTGCGGCATGCCGGCCCGATAGCGATGGATGGCGGTATGCATCGGCGTCAGGCGGCCAGGCTTTCGGCCGAGCGCCGTGCGGCCGTCATCTCGGCCCGGATCTGGTCGACGATATGGGCGGCATCGCGCGCAACCCCGGAGAATCGCCCCGAACCCCACGTATATAGCCAGGGCAGCCCGACGAAGTAGAGCCCCGGAACCGGCGTCACGCCGCGCCGGTGCGCGGGATAGCCGCGGCCGTTGAATACCGGCGCATCCAGCCAGCTGAAATCCGGGGTGAAGCCGATGCTCCAGATGACCGATGCGATGCCGCTGGCCGCGAGATCGAGCGCCGTGCGCTCGCCGGCCGGACGCCACACGGGTTCGTAGCGCGTCGCAGGCGGCGCCGCGATCCCGTTCTTCTCGATATGGGCATCGATGCCGGCATTGATCCGGTTGTACGTATCGTCGGCGCTGTCGAGCTGCGCCGACAGATCCGTGGAGAAGCGCAACTGCCCGCCTGCGAAATCCTCCAGCCGGCCGTACAGTTCCATCCCTTCGGCGGCAAAGCGGCGCAGATCGATATCGCGCCCGCCATCGCGGCCGGTCACATAGTGGTTGGTGTTGTCGCGCACGCCTTCGCGCAGCGGATGCGCATCGACCGGCATGTCGTAGTACTGCATGTCGGCCAGCCAGTCGACGACGTCCCTGCCCCGGTAGAAACGGGCACAGCGCGGTGCATCGCCCACCGCGAGGAACACCTTTCGCCCGGCGAGATGGAGGTCTTCCGCGATCTGCGCGCCCGACTGTCCCGATCCGACCACGAGAACCGGTCCGTCCGGCAATGCGGCCGGATTCCGGTATTCCGACGACTGGATCTGCACGATCGTTGCCGGAAACCGCTCGGCCATCCGCGGCACGATCGGCCGATGGTAGCCGCCCGATGCCACGACGACCTGATCCGCCGTGTACGCGCCGCGCGACGTCGCGATGCGATAGCGTCCGTCCGCGTCGCGCGTCACACGCTCGACGGCGGTATGTTCCAGCACCGGTGCATCGACGCTGCGGATGAATCCGTCGAGATACGCGACGATCTCGTCCTTCGTCATGAAGCCGTGCGGATCGGCACCGCGATACGGATAGCCCGGCAGCGCACACTGCCAGTTCGGCGTCACGAGACAGAACGCGTCCCAGCGCTGCCTGCGCCACGTGTGCGTCACGGTCTCCTTTTCGAATACGAGATGATCGATACCTGCCTGCTTCAGGTAGTAGCTGATCGACAACCCCGCCTGCCCGCCGCCGATGACGGCTACGCCAAGATGGGAATCGGAATCCGGGAGGCCGGATGAAACAACGGGTTCGCTTGACATGATGCAGTCCTGAATGTGTGTTGAATAAGACGGTGGATTCCTGCGTTCCGGACGCCTCAAACGAGTTCGATGACAGTCACGGTCGCGTCGCCCTGCGGCGCAAATCGTTCCGCGTGCGCTTCGATGCGTGCCAGCTCGTCCATCGCGGCCGAGCACGCGAACCCGTATTTCTCGCGCACGCGATCGGACGCGATACCCAGTGCGCGCCGGGCGCGCTCGACGAAGTCGTCGAGCGCGTATCGCGTGTCGGGCGTGAAGAATTCCGACACGACGGTCGAAGGCGAATAGCAATTGGTTTCCGACTGATCGGGCCAACGAACCCGAAAATGCATGACCGGCATGATGCCTCCTCATTCAGTGGACACGACGTGCGCACGCTGCGCCAGCCTGGCCCGGTAGATTTCCAGATGCCTGCGCGCACTCGCTTCCCATGTGAAGCGGTCCAGCAGTGCGGGGACGGCATGGGCGAAATCGGGGGCACGCCACTCATCGGTCACCTCCGCCGCCGGTAATGAACGGTTCGATCCGGAAATCCCACAGCACCGCCGTTTCGCCCGCCTCTTCGACGACGACCTCGCGCGTTGCGTCGATTTCGCCGATCACGGCGCACGCGAGTCCGCGCGCCGCGAAGCGTTCCACGATCGCGTCGGCATGCGCGGGCCGCACCGACATCAGGAACCCGTAGCTCGGAAAGGCCGTCAGCCAGCGATCGAAGTCGACGCCGGGAGGACGCGGGATCGCGTCGAGTTCGATGCGCGCACCGACGCGCGAGCATTCGACGAGCATCAGCGCCGTACCGAGCACGCCCGCCATCGAGATATCCTTCGTGGCATCGCACAGCCCGGCTTCGGCCAACGCCGGCAGAATCTCGAGATCGCCGCGCAGCCGGGCCGGCGGTGCGCCGACCGACGCATTCCAGAACGGATACGGATCCTCGAATGCGCCACGCAGGTCGACCGCCATCATCAGGCGATCGCCCGGCCGCGCGCTGAAGCTCGACAACAGCGCGCGCGCCCGGCCCAGGATCGATACGGCCAGTTGCCCCTGCGCGCTGCGCGTGTTGCTGTGGCCGCCGACGACCGGCACGCCATACGCCGACGCAGCCGCGGCCATCCCGGCGAGCACCGGCCGCGCGGCGTCGATTCCGTCGCTCCACAATGCATCGACGACGGCGATCGGCCGCCCGCCCATCGCATAGATGTCGCTCACGTTCGCCATCACGCCGCTGTACCCGGCGAACCACGGCATCGACTCGACGAAATCGCCGACCATGCCTTCGATCGCGAACAACAGGTAGCCGTCCGCGTCGGGAATCGCCGCGCAGTCGTCGCCGAGTGCAACCGCCTGCGCGAGATCCCGCTCGCCGTTCGGCAACGTCGCCGCGAGCGACGCGACCACGCCGGAGATGTCGCGCTTGTGCTGGAAGCCGCGGCTTGCGCGCAGCGTTGCGATTCGATCCTTGACACTCATTGCCGCACCTCCGAGCGCAGAACGAAACCCTCGAACGGCGTGCCGCACGGCGGATAGTGCGCAAGCCGGGCCTGCATCAGTTGATGAGGACGCCCGAACAACGTTTCTTCGCCGAGTGCATCCCAGTGAAGCCGACGAAACAGCGGCACGTTCTGCGATTGCACGTGTGCGACGAAGGTCCGGCAACCTTCGGCATGCGCGCTGCTGACGGCCAGTGCGATCAGCATCGAGCCGATCCTGCCCTGCCTGCGAAACGCCGGATGCACCGCCAGCCGCGAGCCCATCCAGGTTCCGGGCACGGTTTCATGAATCCGCACCGTGCCGACCACCTGCTCGGGCAGCCCCGCGCAGCAGCTGACCGCGACCAGCAGTTGCGCGTGGCGATCGATATCGTCGCGATCGTCGCCGGCGAAGATCCCCTGCTCGATGCAGAACACCGCCCGGCGCAGCTTGTACGCTTCGTCGATTTCCCAGGGAAGCGCCGCCCATTTGATCCGGTATTCGGCGGGCCGGTAGGTGTCGCGGCTGTCGGCCAGTCCCATCTCTGCGCAGTACATGCTCACCCCTCGTAGGTCGAAAGCGACGAGCAGGCGCCGCACTTTCCGCAGCCTGCCTTGATGTCGGCGGAGCGCATGCCGGCGTCGCGCAGCATGGCGCCCAGCGGTTCGAGCACCGCCCGCATGAAGTCCGGCGACGGCGCAGGATGACTCTCCAGCGGCGTGCCGCTGATCGGCACGAACGGCACGACGAACGGATACACGCCCAACCCGATTAGTTCGCGCGACATGTCGAGAATCGCGGCCGCGCTGTCGCCGAGCCCGGCGAGGATGTAGGTGCTGACCTGGCCGCGGCCGAACACGCCGACGGCCGCGCGAAATGCCGCCATGTATCGGGACAGCGGCACGCTCGCCTTGCCCGGCATGATCCGTTCGCGCACCGCCGGCGTCACGGCTTCCAGATGCATGCCCAGCGTATCGATCCCGCTTGCCTTCATCCGGTCGAACCAGCCGTCGTCGTCGGGCGGCTCGCATTGCGCCTGGATCGGGAGATCGACGGCCGCCCTGATTGCGAACGCGCTTTCGCACAGCACGCGCGCACCGCGATCCGGCGTCGGCGGTGTGCCGGTCGTCAACACCATGTGCTTGACGCCGTCGAGCAGAACCGCCGCGCGCGCAACCTCGGCGAGTTGTTCAGGCGTCTTGCGGGCGATCGTCCGGCCGGCTGCAAGCGACTGGCCGATCGAGCAGAACTGGCAGGTCTTGCGCCGGCTCTCGTAGCGAATGCAGGTCTGCAACACCGTGGTCGCCAGCACATCCGCACCATGCAGCGTCGCGATGTGCGAATACGGCACGCCCTCCAGTGTCTGCAACGCGTAGAAGCGCGGGCTCGACGGAAAGCTGATGCTCGCGATCGGGATGGTGCCGCGCGAGAGCAGGCTGACGCCCGCCGCGTCGGGCTCCGCCGCGACGAACGGCGAATCCCACGCGGTGCTCGTGTGCACCGGCACCATGATGGTCACGCCGTCGACCGTCACGGCCTTGTGATCGGACGGCCCCGCGCCGCCGCGCCGGCTCGCGGCGCCAACCCGCGGATCCGCGAGGCGCAGCCCGACCGACTGCAGTTCAGTCATCAATTGCCGGCTCTGCGCCGACGGTTTCGCGTTCGCGCTCATGACGATCTCCCTCGAAGTCGCGTGCGGCCGACCCGCTGATCCCCATCGGGGTCACCGTCGTCGCCGGCCGATCGTTGATGGCAAGGCTCAGCAGTTCCGGCCGTGCATAGTGGCCGACCGAATCCATCATTCGCTTGCGCTTGGTGATCAGCGACATGTCCAGGTCGGCGATCACCATCCCTTCGCCGGCGCGCAACGGCTCGGCCAGATGCTGCCCCTCCGGGGACACGATCGCGGTATTGCAGCCGCCGCGCAGGGCTTTCTGCAGATTCGGATCGCCCGTGATCGACTCGATCTGGGCGTCCGTCAGCCAGCCGGTCGCATTGACGACAAAGCAGCCGGACTCCAGCGCGTGGTGACGGATCGTGACCTCGATCTGGTCCGCGAAGATCGGGCCGACCAGCGAACCGGGGAACTGACTGCAATGAATTTCCTCGTGCTGCGTCATCAGCGCATAGCGGGCGAGCGGGTTGTAGTGCTCCCAGCACGCGAGCGCACCGACCCGTCCGACCCCGGTTCGCGCAACCTTGAGTCCGGCCGCGTCGCCCTGCCCCCAGATCATCCGCTCGTGAAACGTCGGCGTGATCTTGCGGCGCTTCACAGCGAGGCGTCCGTCGACGTCGAAGATCAGCTGCGTGTTGTACAGGCTGCCGTGGTCGCGCTCGTTCACGCCGAGCACGACCACCATCCCGTGCAGGCGCGCGCGCTCCGCCACCGCATGTGTCACGGGCCCCGGCACCGCCACGGCCTGCTCGTAGAGCCGCATGTGATCGGCACCGGACGCGACCGGCGTCCGTACGAACGAGAAGTACGGGTAGTACGGCACGAATGTCTCGGGAAAGACGATCAGCTGGACACCCTTGCCGGCGGCCTCGTCGATCGCCGCGCAGACCTTGTCGAGCGTGCCGCCGGCGCGTTCCAGATCGGGGGCGATCTGGACGGCGGCGGCCCGAACGATGCGTTTGTCGGACATGATGGCACCCGTCATTCGGTCAAACGGTCCAGGTATGGATGACCAGCGCGTTCTCCTTGCGGTGAAGCAGCTGGATATCCAGCACGTCGAGCGGATTGATCGGTCGAATGCCCTCGATCAGCGACGCTTCGCCGTGCCCGTAAAGCGCCTGCAGCGCGAAGCGGCACGCGTAGACTTTCCCGCCTTCTTCCATGAACTTGACGAGCTGCTTGTTGAAGTTCAGGTGACCGGGAAACGCCTCGTCGCCCAGCGTCGGAAACCCGCGTTGCAGGCCGAGCGTCACGCCGGGGCCGTAGAGCAGCACCGACGTCTCGAACCCCTTGCGTTGCAGGCGCGTCGCCTGCAGCAGGTTCACGAAGCCGATCGATCCTTCGAACGCAACCGTATGGAACGTCACGAGCGCCTTTTCGCCCGGTTCCGCCTTGACGTCTTCGAATACCTTTTCCTCGTAGTCGACGAGGAAATCTCCCTTCTTGTGCAGAGGCTGATTGACTGCAGGCATGGCACGCTCCGTCTGAAAATGAGTTGAACGAGGTTCCCGAACGCTTTTGAATCCGGGCGACCTCATTAACGCAACGCATATGCCAACCAGGCGCAGGCTGATGCAATCACTCTCCAATCATTCAATCGATAAATGCCGCTGCAGTCGGTTCGATCCTTGCATGCCCCGATCCGGAGCCGGCCGGAATCGGCCCGATCGGGCCGGTCGGCGCACCTGACTGATGCAGCGGGAGCGAGCCGATGCGCATCCGGCGTGCATCGATGCATCAATCCGATACACGATGCGATCAATGCAATCATCCGGCCTCGACGTGGCGATATATATATTTTTCGATTAATGCGTCGTGCTAACGTTTTGTTGAATCGTCAAATGGAAACAGGTATGGATTACGCAATCCATCATTGGTCGAAGCGACTATTGGAAAGCAGGAAACCGGCCTATCTGCTGATCCCCGACCTCATCGAGGAAGATCTCGCGGCGGGCCGGCTGAAACCGCGCGACCGCCTGCCCGGGCTGCGCGATCTCGCCGGTGCGCTGAACCTGAACTACACGACGGTGGCCCGCGCTTATGCGGAAGCCCGCCGACGCGGCTTGCTCGATACGCGGGCAGGCAGCGGAACATTCGTGCGCGGGCCGACGCGAACGATCCAGCTGTCGGGCGGGAGCAGCATCGAGATGTCGATGAACATGCCCCCCGAACCGGCCGAGATGGCCGGCCGGCTGCAGCAATCGGCAGCGGCATTGTTCGCCTCGGCGGATCCTTACCAACTGATGCGATACCAGGATTTCGGCGGCACGCCGGCGGATCGCGCCGCCGGCCGCGCGTGGCTGGCCAATCGCCTGCCCGGCTGCAGTAGCGATACCGTGCTCGTTTGCCCGGGGATCCACAGCGCCCTCGTCGCGCTCGTCTCCAGGCTTGCGCGCCGCGGCGACGCGATTTGCCTCGATTCGCTCGCTTACCCCGGCATCAAGGCAATCGCATCGCAATTGGGCGTGCAGTTGCAGCCGCTGCCACGAGACGACGACGGGCCGTTGCCGCACGCCTTCGAATCGCTCTGCCGAAGCGGACCGCCCGCCGCGCTGTACTGCAATCCGACCCTGCAGAATCCGAGCACGCTCACGATACCGTTCAGGCGCCGCGAAGCGCTGGCCGATATCGCGATGCGCTACAGCGTGCCCATCATCGAGGACGACGCCTATGCGATGCTGCCGCAGAACGCACCGCCACCCCTGGCGTTGCTGGCGCCCGAACTGACCTATTACGTGACCGGCATGTCGAAGAACCTCGGCGCCGGGCTGCGAATCGCTTACCTGCTGGCGCCGACGGTGCGCGAAGCGCAGCGTATCGCCGGTGCGTTGCGCGCCACGACCGTGATGCCGAGCCCGTTCACGATGCTGCTGTCGACCCAATGGATCAACGACGGCACGGCGAGCGAGATGCTGGCCGCGATTCGAGCGGAGGCGCGTGCACGGCAGGCGATCGCAGGCCGGATTCTCGGCGCATGGCCTTTCGATGCCCACCCCGACGGTTTCCATCTCTGGCTGCCGATTCCGCGCGAATGCCTGTGGACGGCCCCCGATCTGGCGCAGCATCTGCGGAGCCGGAGCGTGGCCGCCGTGGCCAGCGCGGCATTTTCGACGGACGGCGACCCGCCGGCCGCGATTCGCATTTGCCTCGGCGGGCCGCAGGACCGGGCGCGGTGTCTGGACGGCCTGCAACTCGTCGCGGATGCACTGACCGACGCACATCACCTTTACGGTGCGGCGATGTAGCGATGATGGCCGTGGCGTTGCGCGGCAGCGTGTCCGTGCCGCCCGCTGGGCATCGTGACGACCCGGTGCGGCACGTCCATCGGAATGTCGGCGGCTGAGCGGCCCCCAGTAAACAGTGCCATGATGTAAGCGAGTTTTCGGCGGACTTTTTCAGTATGAAAGGAGCCGTACGA